>JANORB010000082.1:0-2046 GCA_031415135.1 Methylibium sp. | reverse complement strand
GGCCTGAACCCGCAGTGGTTCGAGCTGGCGAGCGGCTACCGGCGCTGAGTCGGCCCGCGCTGCTTCAGCGTCGCTTCAGATTCGCCGGAGGGTGCCGGCCCAGTAGGGCTCGCGCAAGCGGCGCTTGAAGATCTTGCCGGTGTCCTCGCGCGGCAGCTGCGTGTGGAAGGTGACCACCTTGGGCAGCTTGAAGCCGGCCAGCCGCGGCCGCAGGAACGCCCGCACCGCCTCGGCGTCCAGGGCTGCACCGTCAACCAGCTGCACCGCGGCGGCCAGCGCCTCGCCGAACTCCGCATCCGGAATGCCGAACACCGCGCAGTCGGCCACGCCAGGCAGCATGTGCAGCACCGCCTCGATCTCGGCCGGGTAGATGTTGACGCCGCCACAAATCACCAGGTCGGCCGATCGGTCGACGATGAACAGGTAGCCGTCTTCGTCGAGGTAGCCGATGTCGCCCAGCGTCTTCAAGCCGTGGCGCTCCATGGCATGGCGCGCCTGCGGGTTGCCGATGTAGCTGAAGTCGGCGGTGGCCGGCTGGTGGGCGTAGATCAGGCCGGCCTGGCCGGGTGGCAGCGGCTCGCCTTGATCGTCGAGGATGGCGATGTCGACGCCGGGCAGCGGCTTGCCGGCCGAGCCGGGTTTGCGCAGCGCCTCCACGCTGTCGAGCCGCGTCATGTAGCCGAGTTCGCTGGAGCCGTAGGCTTCGTGGATCACCGGCCCCCACCATTCGATCATGGCCCGCTTCACATCCGGTGGGCAGGGCGAGCCGGTGGATGCCACGAAGCGCATCGAACCCAGGTCGTGGCGGCGCCGCACCGCGTCGGGCAGCGCCAGCATGCGCACGAACATGGTGGGCACCAGGTAGGCGTGGGTGATGCGGTGGTGGTCGATCATCCGCAGCGTCTGTTCGGCGTCGAAGCGCTCTTCGATGAACAGGTGGGCGCACTCCAGCGCCGCGCCGATGCAATACGAGTTGGGTGCGCTGTGGTACAGCGGCGCGCTCACCAGCGCGCGCATGCCGGGCTCGAAACCGAGCACGTGGCGCATCAGCTCCAGCCCGCGCGCCGCCTGCTCGGCGCTCGACGCGGCCCGGTGGATGCCCTTGGGCCGGCCCGTGGTGCCCGAGGTATAGAACACCGCGCCGCGTGGTGGGCAGGCCGGTGCGGCGAGCGCCGCCGTGGCGTCCCGAAAGTCGTCCCAGGA
Organism: Methylibium sp.; assembly: GCA_031415135.1. Classification (GTDB taxonomy): domain Bacteria; phylum Pseudomonadota; class Gammaproteobacteria; order Burkholderiales; family Burkholderiaceae_C; genus LGRD01. The sequence continues at coordinate 843 of JANORB010000082.1, read as the reverse complement.
CGGCGCTGAAACACCCGGCGCCCGGGGCCCGGCGGCGCTCTTGCCCTGCGCCACGAAGGGGGTGAAGCCCTCCAGGTCGAGGCCTGCCAGCCCACGCAGCAAATCCGCGTCGGCGATGAACACGGTGGCGCCGCAGTTCGACAGGATGTACTGGGCTTCGTCGGTCTTGAAGTGCCAGTTGATCGGGCACCACAGCGCGCCGATCCAGCGCGCCGCGAGCATCAGCTCCAGCGCGGCCGGGCTGTTGTGCATCATCAGCGCGACGACCTGGCCCTCGCGCACGCCGGCCCGCCGCAGCGCGGCGGCGGCGCGCATGCAGCGGTCGAAGAAGGTCTCGGGGTCGGTGACCTGGCCGCTGAATTCGATCGTGGGCTTCATGGCGCGTCGGCGGTGCCGGCGTGGGGATTTCGGCCCCGGCCCAGATCGATGATCTCGACCCAGTGCGGGCCCTGGCCGACCGCGCAAGAGCCGAGCCGGGTCAGCCTGCCGGTGTCGGGCTCGATCGCGTAGCGGGCGAGCCGGTGCGACAGCTGGCCGGCTGCCAGCAGGAACCGGCCGCCGGGGTCGATGTTGAAGCCACGCGGCTGGGCCTCGGTGGGCACGTGGCCGATCAACGCCAGGCGGCCGGTGCCGGCATCGACGGCAAACGCCGCCAGCGTGCTCGACCGGCGTTCGCTGGTGTACAAAAAGCGCCCATCGGGCGTGAGGTGAATGTCGGCCGCCCAGGGCGCGCCGGCCACGCCGGCGGGCATGGCAGCGATGGTTTGCAGCGGGTGCAGAAGGCCTCGCGCGGCATCGAACGCGAACACGTCGATCGACGCATCCAGCTCGTTCAGCACATAG
>JANORB010000081.1:0-2152 GCA_031415135.1 Methylibium sp. | reverse complement strand
TCGAGCATGCGTTGTCGAAGTGGGGTCATCGCCGTTCTCCTCGATCAGCGCGGGCACATGCCCGCATCGATCAAGGTACGGCGTTTGCCGCTCGGCCTTCTCGCCGATGACCACCACCGCGTCAGCGGTTTAGTTCAACGTGTGAATTGAGCTGCCCGGTACGGCGGGACGGCTTGGCCCGGTTGGCGAAAATGTACAGCGTACCGCCGACCGGGCCGAGCTGGCCTGCCGTAGCGGGTCAGCTCGAATGATTGGTTAGGCCACACTCTACACAGGCTGCAAGGCTTTGGAGACTGATGGATGATGAACGACGACGATTTCGTCTTCCGGATGCACTACGCCGCCGACGACTACAACCCCCATGACTGCGGCTTTGCGAATGTGCATACCTTCCTTCGTCTTGCCAAGAACTGCAGCGAGCAAGCCAGACTTGAAGTTCTCAATCTGTGAACATGGGTTGCGCAGCCCTGTGATTTCCACAACTGCTGACGCACCAATTCTCAGTCGTGCGCCAGTGGCGAGGCGAAGTAGATTCACTCCCTGGGTAGTAATGTTCTCTCCCATTTGCCCGGGATGAACCTCGAGTCCGCCGGCCGAGAGTTCGGCAAAGAGTTCCTCATGGAGGAGGTGAACTTGCCGAAGATTCGGTTGACTTGGATTCCTTGCGACACGTGATCGGTGCTTGACCGTAATCCCGAAGTGTGCATCGCCGCTCACCCCGAGGCCTTCAATGAGTTCGACGCTCGACTGGGCGGTCTTAGAGAAGACATGAGTCGGACTGGCATGAACGGCTACAACCTTCGCGGACATGGTTTTGTGTGGCCTAACGTTTGAGCTAAGCGGGCGACAGCGGCAGGGCGCCAGGCCCGGGCTGGCGAAAATGTACCGCGTACCGCCAGACCGGGCCTGGTGGCCTGCCGTTGGCGCTCCGCTTGGGAATGCGAAGGGACTTCCCACCTTCGGGCAACGGCGTCGATGCGCCAAGATTGATGGTGTTCGAAGTCATCAACCTCAAGCCATTGAAAGGGGAAGTCCCATGGAGCAGATTACACGAGCCGCCGTTCGAGGTGAAGCCGTTCGCGTGGGGGTCGATCTGGCCAAGCGCGTGATCCAGGTTCACGCCGTCGACGTCGTCGGCCAGGTGCGCACTACCCGCGCCCTGGCGCGCGACAAGTTCATTGCCTGGTGCGCGCAACTGCCGGCTGGCTGCACCGTGGCCATGGAGACGAGCTCGAGCTCGCACCACTGGGCTCGCAAACTCATCGTCCTGGGCCTTGACGCGCGCATCATCGCCGCGCAGCTGGTCAGCCCGTACCGCAAGCAAGGCGCCAGCGGCAAGAACGACGCCAACGATGCTGCGGCAGTGTGCGAAGCCGCCTCGCGCCCGCAGATGCACTTTGTACCGGTCAAGAGCATCGAACAGCAAAGCATGCTGTGCGTGCACCGCCTTCGCGAAGGCTTCAAGGCCGACCGGGTCGCCTGCATCAACCGCATCCGCGGCTTGCTTGCCGAGTTCGGCCTGGTCTTCGCGCAAAGCCCGGCCGCGCTCGAAGTGGTGCTGACCGACACGCTCGAAGATGCGAGCAACGAGATGAACACCCTGGCGCGGCTGTGCGTGCAACAAGCGCAAGCGCAGTGGCGCGAGCTCGACGCGCACATCGCCTGGTGCGACGAGCGCATCGCCGCACACGCCAAGGACAACGCCGACGTGAAGAAGGCCGCCACGCTGATGGGCATCGGCCCGGTCGGCGCCTCGGCGGCCGTGGCCACGGTGGGTGACTTCAAGCAGTTCGGCCACGCCGCGCAGTTCGCGGCCTGGATCGGGCTGACCCCGCGCCAGCATTCGTCGGGGGGCAAGAACAGCCTGGGCGGCATCACCAAGCGCGGCGACAACTACCTGCGCAGCCTGCTGATCCAGGGCGCGAAGTCAGCGGTGATGACAGCACACAAGCGCAGCGATCCGATCTCACTGTGGGCCGCGGCGCTGCGCGAGCGCGTGGGCTGGCAGAAAGCGGCCGTGGCCCTGGCCAACAAGAACGCGCGCATCCTGTGGGCGGTGATGACCCGGGGCGAGGCCTTCAACCCGCGCCATGTGAGTGTAAAGCCTGGGGCTTCGCCGCTGGCGTCAACGCCGATGGCGGCAGCCGCCTAA
>JANORB010000080.1:0-25094 GCA_031415135.1 Methylibium sp. | reverse complement strand
CATCGCGGTCGATGCCGCGGCCGAGTGCACCAGGTAGTCGAGCTCGGCCGCCTGCATGCGCTGGCCGAACCCGCCGGCCTCGGGGAACTTGTGCATCAGCGACGTGAGCCACCACGAAAAGCGCTCGGCGCGCCAGATGCGGCGCAGGCAGACCGGCGAGTAGCCGTCGATGCCGGCGTCGCTGTGCTGCGTGTAGTGCTGGTCCAGCGCATGCGCCAGGCAGCCCACGTCGGCCGCCGCCAGGTTCAGCCCCTTGGCGCCGGTGGGCGGCACGATGTGCGCCGCGTCGCCGGCCAGGAACAGGCGGCCGAAGCGCATTGGCTCGGCGACAAAGCTGCGCAGCGGGGCGATGCTCTTTTCGATCGACGGGCCGGTGACCAGGGCCGCCGCGGCCGCCGGGTCCAGGCGGCGGCGCAGCTCGTCCCAGAAGGCGCCGTCGCTCCACTGCGCCACCGTGTCGTCGAGCGAACACTGCACGTAGTAGCGGCTGCGCTGCGGCGAGCGCATGCTGCACAGCGCAAAGCCGCGCTCGTGGTTCGAATAGATCAGCTCGTGCGACACCGGCGGTGTGTCTGACAGCACGCCCAGCCAGCCGAACGGGTAGACCCGCTCGAAGGTGTGGATGGCGCCGGCGGGCACGCTGGCGCGGCTGACGCCGTGATAGCCATCGCAGCCGGCGATGAACTCGCAGTCCAGCGTGTGGTCGGCGCCGTCGAGGCGGTAGCGCACTTGCGGCCGGGTGCCGTCGAAACCGTGCAGGCTGACGTGCGCTGCGTTGTACACCGTGGTCAGCCCGGCGGCCTGGCGCGCCTGCATCAGGTCGCGCGTGAGCTCGGTCTGGCCGTACACCATCACGTTCTTGCCGCCGGTCAGGCCGTGCAGGTCGATGCGGTGGCGCGCCCCGGCGAAACACAGCTCCACGCCGCCGTGCACCAGGCCTTCGTGGTGCATGCGCTGGCCGACACCCACCCGGTCGAGCAGGTCCACGGTGCCCTGCTCCAGCACGCCGGCGCGAATCCGGCCCAGCACGTAGTCGGCGCTGCGCTGTTCAAGAATCACGTTGGTGATGCCGGCCTGGTGCAACAAGGCGCCGAGCAACAAGCCGGCGGGGCCGGCGCCGATGATGGCGACCTGGATTTTCATGACGGGTTCCTGTTCACAGGTTCTTCACAGCGTTCGCACAAGATGTCCACAAACGATTCACGGCAACGCTTTCAGGTTGGCCCGGGGCTGCACGGTGGCCGACACGGTGCGCGCAATGCCGAGCGCAGCAATGCACAACACGCAGCGCCACCGCGAGGCGGCTTGTTTCGCCCAGGCCAATCGCCCCTTGACGGCGGCGGACAGGGCGCGACAAAGGCATGCGATCAATGTAGCCCAGGCGCCGGGTGGCCCTTCCGGTCTGGCCACGGCGCCGGTCGGGCAACGCAGCGCAGATCGTGCAGTCGTTCCGGTCCGGTGGGTACGCGCCGGCCGGCACACCATGAACTTTTTCCACATTCCCGCGACCCCCCAGTTTCAGGCCTTCCCGGCGGTTACCACACGATTACACTGCGCCGACCAGCCCCCTGCGGGCAGCACCAAGAGGGCGGGCCCATTCGATCAGTGGGCTCGCAAGACGACGATGCCACCCATCCGTCGCAGCCCGAAGCCACGCGGCATCGGGCAAGCCGGTTCAGGCCTGTGACCCAGGTCGTGCAGGTTTGCCCGATCCCGCCTCTTTGTCTTCAAACCATGGAACCCTCGATGAATCGACCCCTGATGGACGGCATGCCGCTGAATCTCCCGGCTTCGGTGCGCCATGTGCAATTGATTGAATGGGTCGCCGAAATGGCAGCCCTGACCCAGGCCCGCGATGTCCACTGGTGCGACGGCAGCAGCGCCGAGTACGACCGCCTGTGCGCGCAACTGGTGGCTGCGGGCACGTTCAGGAAGCTTGACGCCCAGCGGCGTCCGAACAGCTACCTGGCCTGCAGCAGCCCGAGCGACGTGGCCCGGGTGGAAGACCGCACCTTCATCTGTTCGCAACAGAAGGAAGACGCCGGCCCGACCAACAACTGGATGGCACCGGCCGAGATGCGCGCCCTGCTCCAGACCGGCGACCAGGCCCTGTTCTAGGGCTGCATGCGCGGCCGCACGATGTACGTCGTGCCGTTCAGCATGGGGCCGCTGGGCTCGCCGATCGCGCACATCGGCGTGGAGCTGTCGGACAGCCCGTACGTGGCCGTCAACATGAAGGTCATGACCCGCATGGGCAGCGCCGTGCTCGACGTGCTGGGCACCGATGGCCATTTCGTCCCCTGCATGCACAGCGTGGGCGCGCCGCTCGAACCGGGGCAGCACGATGTGGCATGGCCCTGCAACGACACCAAGTACATCGTGCACTACCCCGAGACCCAGGAAATCTGGAGTTACGGTTCAGGCTACGGCGGCAATGCGCTGCTGGGCAAGAAGTGTTTTGCGCTGCGCATTGCCAGCACCATGGGGCGCGACCAGGGTTGGCTGGCCGAGCACATGCTGGTGCTGGCCGTCACCACACCGGCCGGCCAGAAGCACCATGTGGCCGCCGCGTTCCCGAGCGCCTGTGGCAAGACCAATTTTGCGATGCTGATCCCGCCCGCCGGCATGGGCGGCTGGAAGGTCACGACCATCGGCGACGACATTGCGTGGATCAAGCCGCATGCCGACGGCAGGCTGTACGCGATCAACCCCGAGGCCGGCTACTTCGGTGTCGCGCCCGGCACCAACGAGCACACCAACTTCAATTGCATGCAGAGCTTGAAGCGCGACGTGATCTTCACCAACGTGGCGCTGACCGATGAGGGTGACGTGTGGTGGGAGGGCATGTCCGACACACCGCCGGCGCACCTGATCGATTGGCAGGGGAAGGACTGGACGCCCGCGCTGGCCAGGCAAACGGGGGCCAAGGCCGCCCACCCGAACTCGCGTTTCACGGTGGCCGCCACCAACAACCCGGCACTCGACCCGGAATGGGACAACCCGAACGGTGTGCCGCTCGACGCGTTCATCTTCGGCGGCCGCCGATCGACCACCGTGCCCTTGGTCACCGAGGCCCGCGACTGGATCGAAGGCGTCTACATGGCCGCCACGATGGGCTCGGAAACCACCGCCGCCGCCAGCGGCGCGCAAGGCGTGGTGCGGCGCGATCCGTTCGCGATGCTGCCGTTCATCGGCTACAACATGAGCGACTATTTCCAGCACTGGCTGGACCTGGGAACGAAGCTGCAAGAAAGTGGCGCCGCACCGCCGCGGATCTACTGCGTCAACTGGTTCCACAAGGGCAGCGATGGCAAGTTCGTCTGGCCGGGTTATGGCGAGAACATGCGCGTGCTGCAGTGGATCATCGAACGGGTGCAAGGCAGCGGCGGGGGCCGCGAGCATGCCTTCGGCGTCACGCCGGGGTTTGCCGACCTGAACTGGAACGGGCTGGCCTTCAGCGCGGCCGACTATGAACAAGTGACTCACATCGACCCGGCCCAATGGACCGCCGAACTGGGCCTGCACGCAGAACTGTTCCAGCAGCTGGCGCATCACCTGCCGGAACAATTGACGGCAGTGAAAGACCGCCTGGAGCGCCGCCTGGCGGTTTGAAACGGCCGCCTGGCCGCATGAAATTGGCCGGCATCGCGCCGGCCCTTTTTTTGGCCGCGGGGTCAGCAGCCCGCTGTGGTTCAGCCCCGCCCGGGCTGGCTGTGGCCTGCCGACAGCGCCGCGGCGCGCAGGTCGGCCGCATAGCTCGGCTGGGTGCTTTCGTAGGCCTCGGCCAGGCGCAGCAGGTCGGCGGCCTCCTGGCTGGCCCGCGCCGGACGCTCGCGCAACTTTTTGTCCAGCGCATGCAGGCCGGTGACCAGGCGGGACATCATCCGGTTGAGCGAAAGAGCGACCGGGTCGGCCGCAGCGCGGCGAACCGTCGAACGATCAAGGGTGGTGGTGTTCATGATGAATGGGGATCCTTGCTGTGAATGGATTCGACGGGACGCTCACTGCTCGTGAGCGAGTTCGTAGCGGTCGGCTGCCGCAAACAGGTCGGCGGCAAAGCCGGGGTCGGTTTGCTGGTACGTGGTGGCCAGGTTGCGGACCCGCTGCGCCTCGTCGGCCGGCGTCAAAGGCCCAAGCCGTGAAGCGTCGCGGAACCGCAATGCTTCCCACGAAGCCTTCAGAACTCGCCCGGCGGCAGAAGAGAATTCACGCAGCGCCTGGCCGACGGCTTGTGGCCGGTGCGGGGTGAAGACGCGAGATTGCAGGGTGGTGCTCGACATGGTTAACTCCTTCTGCATCTGATTGATGCTGCACTGCACTATAGGGTAATTACTCATATCAATAGATCAATCCTGTGAATGTCGACCATTCATTTGCAGCTTGATCTGGGCAGTCTTTGTAAAAAAGTGGGCGCACGCTGTCTGTTCTGTTCCCACTATTCCGTGTTCTGTGGTGTTGATCGCCCGAACGGTTCAGACACAGCCCAAGTCCAGGCTGGCGCGCCGCAACTGCGCGGCCAGTTCCGGTTGGTCGGCTTGCCAACGATCGGCCAAGGCCAGCATTTCGCGCCGCGCCCTGGAGCGGCCAAGGGCATGGAAGAATTGCCAGGCCGCCGCCCCGAGGCGCCTGAACCGGCTGGGCTGATCGCCGGCGAGGGCCGCGGAACCGGCCGGGCCCCGAGGAAGATTCAACGAATTTTGTAAGCTGTTCATGACAGGTGTCCTTTCCGACAAGCAGGCGGGGAAAACACCCCGCATGGACAAATACTAGGGTTAACCCTATAACATTGGCATCAATGTTGTGAATCACTGACATGCGTTCTGCTTCTTGTTTGTAAGCGCACACCCTCCCATGAACTTCCGCACGCTCGACCTCAACTTGCTGCGCGTTTTCGACGCGGTGATGGCCGAAGGCAACATCACCCGGGCCGCCGAGCGGCTGGCGATGACGCAGCCGGCCGTCAGCAACGCGCTGCGGCGCCTGAAAGAATCGCTCGGTGACGAACTTCTGATCCGAATGCCGGCCGGGGTCAGGCCCACGGCGTTCGCCGAGGCCTTGTGGCCGCAGGTGCGCGAATCGCTCGGGCAACTGCAACAGGCGCTGGTGCCGGCCGACTACGACCCGCTGGCCCAGCCCCGCGTGTTCCGGCTCGCCATGGTCGACGCCGTCGCGGCCCTGCTGCTGCCGGCCTTGATGGCTCGTTTTCAGGCGATCGGTGCGCGCGCGCAAATCGAAGTCCACCCGCTGGTCAACCGCGATCCGCGCGATCTGCTGAGCCGGGGCGACGCGGATTTCGCGCTCGGCCACTTCCCGGAGGCCGTGGCGGGCATGGTCGCCCAGGGCGACCAGTCACCGGTGCAGCACCGGCGCCTGTCCGAGAACCGGTTCGTCTGCGCGATGCGGCATGCACATCCGCTGGCCGGGGCGCCGCTGACGCTGGACGATTTTTGTGCCGCCGACCATGTGCTGGTGAGCTTTTCAGGCCGGGCGCACGGTTTTGTCGACCAGGCGCTGACGAGCCTGAACCGCAGCCGGCGCATCGTGCTGACGGTGAACCAGTTTTTCACCGCCGCGCTGACGATCGTCGGCACCGATCTGTTGACGGTGCTGCCCGACGGCTTCCTGCCGGTCACCGGTTTGGCCGATCGGCTGCTGATTCAGGAATTGCCGCTGTCGCCCGGCCCGGTCTTTGTCGATGCGCTGTGGCACCTGCGCAATGTCCGCTCCAGCGCGCACCGCTGGTTCTTGCAGAACCTGGTCGACATCGCGGCCCAAACCGTCAGGAACGCCGCGCAAACCGGCGCCGAGGCGCCGTTCAAGGATCCGTATCGCCCCACAGCGACGCCATGACCGCGGCGAAGCGCGCCGCGATGCGCGCCTCGTCAGCGTGCCGGCCGCCGGCAAGCACCTGCCGGCCGGCGACGTAGACCGCTTGCACCGCGGGCGCACCGGTGGCGAACACCAGCGCGTCCAGCGTGTGCGAAGCGGGGATGCCGAGCAAGCCGGGCGCGCCGGCAACGAGCACCAGCGCGTCGGCCCGCGCGCCGACCACCAGCCCCCACGCCTTGAGGCCGGCGCTGGCGCCGCTGCCGGCCAGCACCGCATCAAAAAGCCGCGCCGCGGTGGCGCACGGGCCGGGGGCTTGCAGGGCCGCCACATTGCGCTGGTGCCGCAGCAGGCGCTGGCCGTACTCGAGCCAGCGCAACTCCTCGGCCCAGTGGCGACACACCTGGCTGTCTGATCCCACGGTGATCGGCACCGCCGCGTCCAGCCAGCGCGGCAGATCGGGCAGCCCATCACCCAGGTTGGCTTCGGTGCCGGGGCAGATCACGACGCCGGCGCCGGTTGCCGCAACGGCGGCGATCTCGGCCGGCAGCGCGTGGGTGGCGTGCACCAACTGCCAGCGCGCGTCGGGACGCAGTTCGCGGCAAAGCCATTCGATCGGCCGCGCGCCGGTGTGGGCCAGGCAGTCATCGACCTCGCCGGTCTGTTCGGCCACGTGGATGTGGACCGGCACGTCGTCGCCACCCACAAGTTTCAGCAGCTCGGCGATCGACGCCGGCGAGGCCGCGCGCAGCGAGTGGATGGCGACGCCCGCGTTGACCTGCGGCCGGCCAGCGCGCTGCACCGCGCGGTGCAGCGCGTGAACCGATGCCGCCGTGCTGCGAAACCGGCGCTGGTCGGCGCGCAACGCCGGCTGGGCAAAGCCGGCGCGCTCGTACAGCACCGGCAGCACGGTCAGGCCGATGCCCGCCTCGTGCGCGGCGTCGGCCAGCGCCCAGCTCATTCGCGCCGGGTCGGTGTATGCGCTGCCGTCCTGCGCATGCTGCAGGTAATGGAATTCGCACACCTGCGTGTAGCCGCCGCGCAGCAGCTCGACAAACAGTTGCGCCGCCACCGCCTGCAGCTGCTCGGGTGTGATGCGCAGGGCCACGCCGTACATGCGGTCGCGCCAGGACCAGAAGTCGTCAGGCTGGCCGTCGCGACCCGCCACGCGGCGCTCGGCCAGGCCCGCGAAAGCGCGTTGGAACGCATGGCTGTGGGCGTTGACCAGGCCCGGCAGCACCGGGCCGGTCAGCACCCTGGCCCCGGCCGGCGCTGTTTGTACACCGGGTGTGATCTCGACCCAGCGGCCTTGTGCATCGGCGCGCAACAGCACCGCCTGCTGCCAGCGCCCGGCCAGCCAGGCGCGTGGCGCCCAAAGGCATGCTGGCGTGCCCGGCTCACCCAGGCATGCTGGCGTGCCCGGCTCACCCGCCAGCGCGTCAGACACGCGGCCTCCACGCCAGCATCACCTGCACCAGCTGCCGCAGCAGCGGCACCAAGCTGGCCGCGCGCGCCGGATCGAGCTGGAACGGCGCCTGCTCGGGCATGTAGCAGCGCCAGCACATTTCCAGCTGAACCGCGTGCAGCCCCTGGGCCGGCTGCCCGTGCCGGCGGGTGATGTAGCCGCCCTTGAAGCGGCCGTCGACGACCTGCGTGAACCCGGCCTGGCGCTCCAGCACGTCGACCAGCGCGGCGCGCAGCGACGGCGCGCAACTCGCACCGTCCACCGTGCCCAGGTTCAGATCGGGAAGGCGCCCGTCGAACAGCCACGGCAGCTCCGACTTGATGCTGTGGCCGTCGAACAAAACCGCAAACCCGTGCACGGCTTTCAAACGCGCCAGCTCGGCCGCCACGGCATCGTGGTACGGGCGCCAGAACGTTGCGCGCCGGCGCGAAACCTCGTCGGCGCCAGGCGCCAGGCCAGCGCGGTACAGCGGGTCACCGGTGAAAAAGCGGGTCGGGCACAGCTCGGTGTTGTTGACCCCCGCGTACATCGGCGCATCTTCCGGCGGGCGGTTCAGGTCGATCACATAGCGTGAATGGCGCGGCACGATCAGGCTCGCCCCCAGCCCGGGCACAAAGGCGTACAGCAGGTCGAGATGCCAGTCGGTGTCTTCGACGGCCAGCGCCCGGTCGACGTAGCGCGCTTGCAGATCGTCGGGAATGGCGGTGCCCACATGCGGCAGGCTGACCAGCAAGGGCGCGTTGCCACGCAGCAGCGAGTAGACCGGGGCGTTCATGCAGTGCGCTCCTGCCCGCCGGCGATCACCCGCCGGCAGGGGTTGTGGCCAAACCAGTACGCCAGCTCGTTGGGGTGTTCGAGGTTCCAGGCCACGAAGTCGGCCCGCTGGCCGGCGGCGAGCCGGCCGCGATCGGCCAGGCCCAGCGCCAATCCGCCGTTCACCGTCACGCCGCGCAGCGCTTCTTCAGGGGTCAGCCGGAACAGCGTGCAGCCCATGTGGATCATCAACGGCAGCGACAGGCAGGGCGAGCTGCCCGGGTTGTGGTCGCTCGCCAGCGCGATCGGCACCCGTTGCGCGCGCAACGCGGCCACCGGCGGCAACTGGGTGTCGCGCAAAAAGTAATACGCCCCGGGCAACAGCACCGCCACCGTGCCGGCCTGGCGCATCGCGCGCACCCCGGCTTCGCTCAGGTGTTCGAGGTGGTCGCAGGACAACGCGCCGAACTCGGCCGCCAAGACCGCGCCGCCCTGGTCGCTGAGTTGTTCGGCATGCAGCTTCACCGGCAGGCCCAGCGCGCGCGCGGCCTCGAACACACGCCGGGTTTGTGCCGGCGTGAAACCGATGCGCTCGCAGAACGCATCGACCGCATCGACCAGGCCTTCCTGGTGCAGCAGCGGCAACCAGGCACACACGGCATCGACATAGGCGTCGGCACGGCCTTCGTATTCGGCCGGCACGGCGTGCGCCGCCAGGTACGTGGTGCGAACCGACAGCGGCAACTCGCTGGCCAGCCGGCGCGCCACGCCGAGGCAGCGGCGCTCGTGCTCCAGCGTCAGGCCATAACCGGATTTCACCTCGATCGTCGTCACACCCCCGGCCATCAAGGCGAGCGCGCGCTGGCGCGCGGCGGCAAACAGCGTGGCGTCGCTGGCAGCGCGGGTGGCCGCCACGGTGGACCGAATGCCGCCGCCGGCGCGCGCGATGTCCTCGTAGCTCGCGCCTTGCAGCCGCAGCTCGAACTCCCCCGCGCGCTGGCCGCCGTACACCAGGTGGGTGTGGCAATCCACCAGCCCGGGGGTGACGAGCGCGCCGTCCAGAGCGTGCTCGGCCGTGATGCGCGGGGCCAGCGCCGGTGGCAAGCCGGCCAGCGCGCCGGCCCATTCGATCTGCGCGCCGCGGGTCAGCAGCGCGCCTTGCTCGACCAGGCCCCAGCCGGTGTCGCCGCCCAAGGTCACCAGCCGCGCGTGGCGCCAAAGGACCAGGTCGGCGCTCATCGGGTGCCTCCACTACAGCCCAGCCACCAGCCGCATGGGCCGGCGCCGGCCGGCACGAACGAGCCGCTCAAGTCGGGCAGATCCCACAGCAGCGTGTGCGGCTCGACACGCAGCGCGGCGGCGGCGCCAGCGTGCCAATGCCCCGCGCACAGCGTGAACAGGCCGCGCTCGTCGAAGTGTTCGCTGCACGCCAGGCCCGCCTGCGCCGGCAGCATCGCCCCAACGCCCCCTCGCACCATCAGGTTCAGGTCGCGTGTCGGGCCGTCGATCAGCGTGCAGCCCGGCGCTTGCGCAGCGTCGAAGCGGATCGGCGCATCGCCCGCGCGAACCCACCGCTCGCCGCTGTCAAAGCGCAGTCGCACACCGGCGCCCTGCACCACCGCGAACCAGCGTTCGACCCCTTCAAACGCCGAGAACGGGCCATCACTTTCAATGTCGGCCAGGCTGACCCGCAGCGCCCAGGCGGCGCCGGCCGGGCGCGCCAGCATTTCGCGCGTGCGCCCGCCGCCATTGCGCCACGGCTGCGGCGCAACCTGCCCGGCGTTGACGATCAACATGCTTCGCCCTCGCGTTCCCACAGCAGCGGAAACAGCGCGTGCTCCATCTCGGCCCCCGGCGCCAGCGCATCGACCAGGCCGGGGAACTCGGGCGACGTGGCCCACGCGCGCGGCGCATGGCGAATGTCGTCGCCGAGAAAGCGAACCGAAAACACACGCCGCCGGCGGTCGCCGTCCACCCCGCCGGCGGCGTGCAGCGCCAGCATGTGGAAGCACACCACGTCGCCGGGTTCGACCTCCCAGCCGATGATGTGGTGCTGACTGCGCGCCGCTTCGATGTCGGGCAGGTCGGCCAGGCTGCCTTCGGGAAACCATTGGGCCTGTTGGTCCATGAAGCTGCGCGGCATCAGCCACGGGCCGCGGTGCGAGCCGGCGACGAACTCCAGCGTGGAGTGGCGCCGCACCGGGTCGACCGGAATCCACATGCTGACGTTCTGCCGGCCTTCGATGTTGTAGTACGGCTGGTCCTGGTGCCACGGTGTGCGCTGGCGTGTGCCGGGCTCCTTGGTCAGCATGTGGTCGTGGTACAGCCGCACGCGCCGGCTTTGCATCAGCTGCCCGGCCGTCATCGCGAGCGCGGACTCGAAGATCGCCCGGCGGTAGGGCTCGATGTGCTGCCAGTTGCAGAAGTCCTCGATGAAAAAGCCGGGGTCGCCGCCGCGGCTGGCGATCTTGGCGCGCGGGCTGGGCCGGGCGATGTTTTCATCGATGCCAGCGCGGATCAAGCCGACCTCGGCCGGTGTGAGCAGTTGCCGCACGCACACCGCGCCGTCGCGTTCAAATGCGGCCACCACGTCCGGCGTGATGCGCTCGCGGACCCGTTCTTCAATCGACGCCAGCGTGACCGTCATGGCCTGAATTCTCCATGCAACATGTAGCGCGTGCCCGGGTGCACCAGCCGCGCCAGCGTGATCGGCACGCTGCGGTTCAAGGTGCGCCGCACGACGACCAGGCAGGCGTCGGCCGGCTTGATGCCCAGCAACGACGCCTCTTGCGCTGTGGGGGCCGCCGCTTCGATGGAGTATTCGGCTTCCCACAGCGGCGCCACCCGCAGCAGATAGTGGGTCGGCGTGGTGCGGGTGAAGTCGACGCTCAGGTAGTCGGGCGCGCAGGCCGGGTTGACGTAGCGGTCTTCGCATTGCAGCGGCACGCCGTTCTCGGAATGCACGATCAGGGTGTGGAACACCCGCGCGCCGCTGGCCAGCCCGAGGCGCAGCGCCAGCTCGGCGGGGGCGCGCTCCTGGCGCGCCACATGCACCCGGGCGTCGTGGCGGTGGCCGCGCGCGGTGATCTCTTCGTGCAGGTCGCGGATGGTCAGCGTCGACGCCACGCGCGACAGGTGCGCCGCAAACGTGCCCACGCCCTGCAGCCGGTCGACCAGCCCCTCGGACTGCAACTCGCGCAGCGCCCGTGTGACGGTCATGCGGCTGACGCCGAACTGCGCCACCAGGCCGGCCTCGGACGGCATCAGCGTGCCGGGCGCCCAGCGGCCGCGTTCCAGTTCCCGCTTGAGGAACTGCTTCACCCGCGCATACGGGGCCGACGGAGGGGCGGCCTTGGAGGCCAGCGCGTCAGGGAAAACCATGGCTGAAAGTCTACTTGCCTAGACTTGTCTATGCAAGTAAAGTTGTGGCCGTTCCCTTCATCGTTTTCCCGCAGCCGTTGCCGAGGTTTGCCATGTCCGACCTGTCCACCGTCCAGCACATCGCGCAACCGCACCCGGTGCGCGCGCCGCGCGGCTCCGAGATCAGCTGCAAGAACTGGCTCATCGAAGCCGCCTACCGCATGCTGCAAAACAACCTCGACCCGGAGGTGGCCGAAAACCCCGATGCGCTGGTCGTCTACGGCGGCATCGGCAAGGCGGCGCGCAACTGGGACTGCTACGAGGCGATCCTGAAAGCCCTGCGTGCGCTCAATGAAGACGAGACGCTGCTGGTGCAGTCGGGCAAGCCGGCCGGTGTGTTCCGCACCCATGTCGATGCGCCGCGGGTGCTGATTGCCAACTCCAATCTCGTGCCGAAGTGGGCCACCTGGGAGCACTTCCACGAGCTCGACCGCAAGGGCCTGATGATGTACGGCCAGATGACCGCCGGGTCGTGGATCTACATCGGCAGCCAGGGCATCGTGCAAGGCACCTACGAGACCTTTGTCGAGGCCGGCAGGCAACATTTCGGCGGCAGCCTGGCGGGCAAGTGGATCCTCACTGCCGGCCTGGGCGGCATGGGGGGCGCGCAGCCGCTGGCGGCCACCTTCGCGGGCGCCTCGTCGCTGAACATCGAATGCCAACCCTCGCGCATTCAGTTTCGCCTCAAGACCCGCTACCTCGACGAGCAGGCGCGCGATCTCGACGACGCGCTGGAGCGGCTGGAGCGTTACGCCCGCGAACGCAAGGCGGTGTCGATCGGCCTGCTCGGCAACGCCGCCGACATCCTGCCCGAGCTGGTGCGGCGCGCCCGGGCCGGCGAGATCCGGCCCGACCTGGTGACCGACCAGACCTCGGCGCACGACCTCGTCAACGGCTACCTGCCTTCGGGCTGGAGCGTGGAGAGCTGGCGCGCGGCGCAGGCCGACGCCGGCCAGCACGCTTCGCTGCGCGACGCCGCGGCGCGAAGTTGCGCGGTGCACGTGCAGGCCATGCTCGACTTCCAGGCGATGGGCGTGCCCACGGTCGACTACGGCAACAACATCCGCCAGGTGGCGTTCGACGCCGGCGTGAAGAACGCGTTCGCCTTCCCCGGTTTCGTACCCGCCTATGTGCGCCCGCTGTTCTGCCGCGGCAAGGGCCCGTTCCGCTGGGTCGCGCTGAGCGGCGACCCCGACGACATCCGCAAGACCGACGCCAAGATGAAAGAGCTGTTTCCGCAAGACGCCCACCTGCACCGCTGGCTCGACATGGCGGCCGACCGCATCGCGTTCCAGGGGCTGCCGGCGCGCATCTGCTGGATCGGCCTGGGCGAGCGCCACCGTGCCGGGCTGGCCTTCAACGAGATGGTGAAAAGCGGCGAACTGAAGGCACCGATCGTCATCGGCCGCGACCACCTGGACAGCGGCTCGGTGGCCTCGCCGAATCGCGAAACCGAGGCGATGCGCGACGGCAGCGATGCCGTCTCCGACTGGCCGCTGCTGAACGCCCTGCTCAACACCGCGGGCGGCGCCACCTGGGTGTCGCTGCACCATGGCGGCGGGGTCGGCATGGGCTATTCGCAGCACTCCGGCGTGGTGATCGTTTGCGACGGCACCGACGCGGCGGCCAAGCGCATAGCACGGGTGCTGTGGAACGACCCGGCCACCGGCGTGATGCGCCACGCCGATGCCGGCTACGACGAGGCGGTGGCCTGCGCGCGCGAGCAGGGCCTGAATCTGCCGATGCTTCAAGGCGGTGCCTGAGATGCTGATCCAACCGGGCCAGCTCACGCTGGAGCAACTGCAAACGATCCACACCGGGCCGGCGCTGCTGGCGTTGCCGGAATCGGCCCGCAGCGCGATCCGCGCCAGTGCGCGGGTCGTGCAAAGCGCGGCCGATGGCGACGCGCCGGTGTATGGCGTCAACACCGGCTTCGGCAAGCTGGCCAACCAGCGCATCAGCAAGGCGCAGCTGGCCACCTTGCAGCTCAATTTGATCCGCTCGCACAGCGTGGGTGTGGGCGAGCCGTTGCAGCCCGAGGTGGTGCGGCTGATGCTGGCACTCAAGGCCGCCAGCCTGGCACGCGGCCACTCCGGCGTGCGCGAGGTGGTGGTCGACACCTTGCTCGCGGTGCACAACGCCGGCCTGGTGCCGTACATCCCGTCGCAGGGATCGGTGGGCGCGTCGGGCGACCTGGCGCCGCTGGCCCACATGACCCTGGCGCTGCTCGGCGAAGGCGAGATGCTGATCGACGGCAAGCGCAAGAGCGCTGCCGCCGCGCTCGCGCAGGCCGGCATCGCGCCGCTCGCGCTCAGTGCCAAGGAAGGGCTGGCGCTGATCAACGGCACACAAACGTCGACCGCGCTGGCGCTGCACGCGCTGCTGAGCTTCGAGCCGGTGCTGGAGGCCGCGCTGGTGATCGGCGCGCTGACGGTCGACGCGGCGCGCGGCAGCGACGGCCCGTTCGACCCGCGCATTCACGCGCTGCGCGGCCAGCCCGGCCAGATCGACGCGGCCCAGTATTACCGTGCGCTGCTGGCCGGCAGCGAGATCCGCCGCTCGCACATGGAAGGCGACGACCGCGTGCAAGACCCGTATTCGCTGCGCTGCCAGCCGCAGGTGGTGGGCGCCTGCCTGGACACGCTGCGCCACGCCAGCCTGGTGCTGCTGCGCGAGGCCAATGCGGTGACCGACAACCCGCTGGTGTTCGTCGAAGAGGAAGATGGCGAGGGAGAGCGCGAAGCCGGCCGGGCGCCGGGCCGCCCCAAGCCCGGCAGCGCCCCCTCGGGGGGCAGCGAACGCAGTGAGCGTGGGGGCACCATCCTTTCGGGCGGCAATTTTCACGCCGAGCCGGTGGCGCTGGCCGCCGACGGCATGGCGCTGGCGATCGCCGAGGTCGGCGCGATCGCCGAACGCCGCATTGCGATGCTGATCGACAGCGGCGTGTCGCGCCTGCCGCCGTTCTTGACCGCCGATGCCGGGCTGAACAGCGGCTTCATGATCGCCCATGTGACGGCCGCGTCGCTGGCGTCGGAGAACAAGTCGCTCGCGCACCCGGCCAGCGTCGACAGCCTGCCCACCAGCGCCAACCAGGAAGACCATGTGTCGATGGCCACCTTCGCCGCGCGGCGCCTGCAGGCGATGATCTCCAACACCGCGCACATCCTGGGCATCGAGTTGCTGGCGGCCGCGCAGGGCATCGAATTCCTGCGCCCGCTGCGCAGCTCGGGCGCGCTCGAACAGGTTCATTCGCTGCTGCGCGAGAGCGTGCCCGCGATGGCGCAAGACCGCTACCTCGCACCCGACATCGCCCACGCCACGGGCCTGGTGCGCGATGGTTCACTGGCACGCATCCTGCGCACTCTGCCCGCGCTGCCGGTGTTGTGGACACCGGCCTGAGATCTCACTCCCTTCGTCCGCCAACTCACTCAAGGAAACCCTCATGAAAAAGACGATCAGTGTTCTTGCCGCCGCGCTGCTGATGACGGGCACGGCCAGCGCACAGGAAACCAAGGTGGCCATCGGCATCTCCGGCTGGACCGGGTTTGCGCCGCTCACGCTGGCCAAGGAAGCCGGCCTGTTCACCAAACGCGGCCTGGACGTGACGATCAAGAAGATCCCGCAGAAAGACCGCCACCTGGTGCTGGCGTCGGGCGACATCCAGTGCGCCGCGACGACGGTCGAAACCTGGATCGTCTGGAACGCCAATGGCGTGGCGACCACGCAGATCTTCCAGCTCGACAAGAGCTACGGTGCCGATGGCATGGTGGTCAAGCCGGCGATCACGAAAATCGCCGACCTCAAAGGCAAGACCGTGGCCGCCGACGCGCCCGGCACCGCCACCTACTTCACGCTGGCCTGGATGCTGAAGAAAAACGGCCTGAGCATCAAGGACGTGAAGGTCGTCAACCTGTCGCCGCAGGCCGCCGCCAACGCGATGATCGCCGGCACAGACGGCATTGACGCCGCGATGACCTACGAGCCCTACCTGTCGGCGGTGCGCGCCAAGCCCGAGGCCGGCAAGATCATCGCCACCACGCTGGACTACCCGATGGTGATGGACACCTTCGGCTGCACGCCCAAATTCCTGGCCGAGAACCCCAAGGCCGCGAAGGCGCTGGCCGACGGCTACTTCGATGCGCTGGAGATGATCAAGTCTGATCCGAAAAAGAGCTTCGAAATCATGGGCGCCGACGTCAAATCAACCGGCGAACAGTTCGAAGGCTCGCAAAAATTCCTGCGCTGGCAGGACCGCGCCGCGAACGACAAGTTCTTCGCCGGGGAACACGCGGCATTCAGCAAGGAAGCGGGCGACCTGCTGATGGAGGCCGGCATCGTCAAGCAGTTGCCCGACATGTCCAAGCTGGCCGACACACGCTTCCTGAAGTAGCCGCGCATGACGCCGCTCAAGCCCGTCGAACCCGCCCTGCGCGTCGCGCTGGGCGTGTCGTTCTTCGTCTTGTTCACGCTGGTGTGGGCCGGATTCACGCTCGGCGGTTATGTCTCCAAGACCTTTCTGGCCGACCCGATCACGATGGTCCGGTCGGGCTGGACCTTGCTGACCGAAATGGGTTTCGCCAAAGACATCGGCATGACCGTGTGGCGCGTGCTCGGCGGCTTTGTCATCGCCGCCGTGCTCGCGCTGCCGCTGGGCGTGATGATGGGGGCCTACAAACCGGTCGAGGCGTTTTTCGAGCCCTTCGTCTCGTTCGCCCGCTACCTGCCGGCCAGCGCCTTCATTCCGCTGTTGATCCTGTGGGCCGGCATCGGCGAGGCGCAAAAGCTCGCGGTCATCTTCATCGGCAGCTTCTTTCAACTCGTGTTGATGATTGCGGTGACCGTGGGCAACACACGGCGTGACCTGGTGGAGGCGGCCTACACGCTGGGCTGCAGCGATGCGGGCATCGTCAAGCGGGTGCTGATCCGCGGCGCGGCGCCCGAGATCTGCGAGATCCTGCGCATGGTGCTGGGCTGGGCCTGGACGTATGTGATCGTGGCCGAGCTGATCGGCGCTTCCAGCGGCATCGGCCACATGATCACCGACAGCCAGGCGCTGCTGGCCACCGACCAGATCATCTTCGGCATCATCGTCATCGGCCTGATCGGGCTGGTCAGCGACATGGGCTTCAAGTGGCTGAACCGCAGCCTGTTTCCGTGGGCCCAGTTGGGCCGTTGAATCCGCAACCAGCAAGGAACAACAGCATGGCCGACTTTCTTTCGGTGCGAGGTGTTTCGCGCAGTTTTCCTTCGTCCGCACCGGGCGGCGCGCCCACGGTGGCGCTGCAGGCCACCGACCTGACGGTGGCCGAAAACGACTTCATCACCATCCTCGGCCCCTCGGGTTGCGGCAAGAGCACGCTGCTGCGCATCGTCGCCGGGCTCGACCACCAGACCTCGGGCGAAGTGCTGCTCGACGGCCGGCGCATCGAAGGCCCGGGCGCCGACCGCGGCATGGTGTTCCAGAGCTACACACTGTTCCCCTGGCTCACGGTGCGCGACAACGTGTGCTTTGGTTTGCGTGAGCGTGGTTTGCCGCGCTCACAGCAACTCGAAGTGGCCCAGGCCTTCCTGAAAAAGGTGGGTCTCACCGGTTTCGAAAACCACTATCCAAAGCAACTCTCCGGCGGCATGCAGCAGCGCACGGCCATTGCCCGCGCCCTGGCCAACGGCCCGCGCATGCTGCTGATGGACGAGCCGTTCGGCGCGCTCGACCACCAGACCCGCGAGCAGATGCAGGAGCTGCTGCTGGGCATCTGGGAGGCTGAACGAAAGACGGTGCTGTTCGTCACCCACGACATCGACGAGGCCGTCTTCATGGGCAGCCGCGTGATCGTGATGAGCGCGCGCCCGGGGCGCATCAAGCTCAACCGCGAGGTGGCGTTGTCCCACCCGCGCAGCTACGCGGTGAAGACCACGCCGGCCTTCGTGGCCTTGAAGGCCGAGCTGACCGAGCAGGTGCGCACCGAAGTGCTGGCGGCGCAGGCGGCGATGGCCTGAGCGGCATCGACTCAATCGGGCGGCGCCACACCCGCTTCGACCAGCGCCGTGGCGGCCGTGATGTCCGGTGCGATCGGCCGGTCCTTCTCAAGGTGCGGGACGTGCTGGCGCAGTTGTGCGTGAAGAAGCTCCAGCGCCGGCGACGACTGCAGCGGGCGGCGGAAGTCGAGCGCCTGTGCGGCGGCCAGCCACTCGATGGCCACGATGCTGGCGGTGTTGTCCAGCATGCTGTGCAGGCGCCGCGTGGCCTGGAACGCCATTGAGTGGCTTTCTTCCTGTCCCGCCGCGGTCGGCGGCGCATCGACGCTGGCCGCCTGGGCCAGTGCCTTGTTCTCCGCGACCAGCGCTGCGGCGGTGGCCTGGCCGATGCGAAAACCGGTGTTGAACTCGCTGTCCTGGACCAGGAACGCCGGCAGGCCGGACAGCGCCGGGTCCACCATCAACGCCGTGCGGCGCTCGGACAGCGCACCGATCTGCGCAATCGCCAGGGCCAGGTTGTCGGCCGCAAAGGTCACCGGCTCGTCGTGCAGGTTCCCGCCGGACAGGGCTTCCAGCGTCTCGGCAAACACCAGCGGGTTGTCGGACGCGCTGTTGGCCTCGGCCAGCAGCACGGTCGAGGCATGGCGCATCTGGTCCAGGCAGGCTCCCATGACCTGCGGCTGGCAGCGCAGGCAATACGGGCCCTGCATCTGCTCGGTGTGCTGGTGCGGCTGGCGCAGTTCACTGCTGAACAGCCAGGCCCGGTAGCGGCCCGCCACCTCGCGCTGCCCGCGCTGGCCTCGCGCGGCGTGAATGCGGTCATCGAACGGCGTGTCCGAGCCCTTCACGGCGTCCAGGCTCATGGCACCGACCGCCACCGCGGCATCGAAGATGCGCTCGAGCCGCTGCAGCGCGTGGAGCGCCAAGGCCGTGGAGGCCTGCGTGCCGCTGATCAAGGCCAGGCCTTCCTTCGGCGCCAGCTCCAGCGGGGCGAATCCGGCCTGCACCAGCGCCTGGCCGGCGGGCACCCGGCGCCCGTCCATGTGGGCCTCGCCAACGCCGATCAGGATGCTGCCCAGGTGCGCCAGCGGCGCCAGGTCGCCGGCGACGCTGGGCGAGCCTCTTTCGGGCACCACCGGCAGGATGTCGGCGGCCAGCAAGGCCAGCAGCGCATCGACGATTTCGTCTCGGACGCCCGACAGGCCATGCGCCAGGCTGGCCGCCTTGAGCAGCAGCATCAGCCGCACCACCGGGGCCGGCAGCGATGGACCCACGCCGACGCAGTGCGACAACACCAGGTTGCGCTGCATTTGCGAAAGATGATCGTCGCGCACGCGCGTCGGCCCGAGTGAGCCGAAGCCGGAATTGATGCCGAAGACGGGTTCGTACTGCGTCACCAGTTCGCGCACCGCTCGAACGCTGGCGCCCATGCCGGCGCGCGCGGCGGGCGGGATCGAGAAGCGGGCGCCGCCCACGGCGACGCGGTCCAGCAGCGCCTTGTCCAGCCGTCCCGGGTGAAGGGAATGGAGCAGTCCAGTCATGGTCGTTGACCTCCCACGGTGCAAGCCACTTTACAACGTCATGTCGCACGCAGCCTGTCAGGTTTCAGGGCACCGAAAGCAAAGATTACCCTGAATCATCTTCAGGTTTGTCCGAGATCGATCCAGTGGCGCCCTGCAGATGAGGATAGTCGGCGCGGCGCAAACTTCCCAGCTGTTAGCGGATACATCGGTCATCTCGTCCTCGGTGCGATCAAACTCGGGTTGCTCGGATGGGGACAGTCCCGATGCTTGCGATGGGCAAGCCAACGCATTTAGCGTGCCACCAGCGACAATCCGCTCATCCAACCTCACGCCACCATGCTGCCCTCCAACCCCAAGCTCCCATCGCGCGACCTCAGTGACGCCGAGTTCGCCGAGCTCGACGACTTGCTTGCCGCCACACCGGAGCCGCTGGAGCCGCTCGACGCCGTGATGCTCGATGGCTACCTGTGCGGCGTGCTGGTGCAGCCGGTTCTGCTGGAGCCGGCGACCTGGCTCGCGCATGTGTTCGATTTCGACGCCAGACCGCTGCCCGACGACGTGGATGCGTCGTGGCAGCAGCGCACCACCGCGCTGATCCTGCGCCGCCACGCGGCCCTGAACCAGGCCATGCTCGAAGACGGCTGGTTCGACCCCTTGGTGCTGGAGTTCGACGACGACCACCCGGCGCCGCCGCTGGCCGAAGGCGAGGTCGATGCGATGGCCGGGCTCAGCGCCGTGTCGCAGTCGCTGATGCCCTGGGTGGCGGGCTTCCAGCATGCGACGCTGTGCTTTCCCGACCTGGTGGAATTGCCCGACGACGCCGTGATGGCCGCGCTGGCCCGGCTGTTTCGCCACCTTCCGGCCGAGACCGTCGAGGAGCGCGAGGTGGTCGCCACGCTCGACCGCGAGCATCCGCTGGCCACGCTGGACGACGCGATGGAAGAACTGGTGGTCACCGTGGCCGACCTGTCCGACCTGACGCGCGAAATGCGCTACAAGGTCGACACCGTCAAGCGCGAGGCCCCGAAAGTCGGACGCAACGATCCCTGCCCCTGCGGCAGCGGCAAGAAGTTCAAGCAATGCCACGGCAAAGACGTGGGCGGCTGACCGGGAGCCGGTGAGCCATGCGCTTGCAGTTGCTGTCCGACCTGCACCTCGAAACCGAAAGCTTTGTGCCGCAGCCGGCGCCCGGCGCCGAGTTGCTGGTGCTGGCGGGCGACGTCGACAGCACGTGGGCCGCTTTCGAGCGCTTTCGCAATTGGCCCGTGCCGATCGTGCTGATCGCCGGCAACCACGAATTTGACGGACGTGAAATCACCCAGACCTGGCCCGCATTGCGAACGATGTGCCAGGGTCTCGGCATCACGCTGCTGGAATGCGAGGGCCGCGTGCTGGTGGACACCCAGGGCAAGCGCGTGCGGCTGCTGGGAACCATCCGCTGGTGCGACTTCGATGTGTTCGGCGCCGCGCAACGCGACAGGGCGATGCGCGCTGCGGGCTACTACATGCGGGTGATGCGCGCGACCCGGCACCACAAGCCATTCGACGCCACTGCGGTTCGCGATGAAGCGCTCGCCTGCCGCGCCTGGCTGCACGGCGAATTGACCCGGCGCCGCGGCGATTGGGACACCACGGTGGTCATCACCCACTTCGCGCCGAGCCTGCAGAGCGCCGACCCGCGCTACGGCCACCAGCCCGGCACGGCCAGCTTCTGCAACGCCGACGACGAGTTGCTGCCGCACGCGCAGTTGTGGATCCACGGCCATCTGCATTGCCGCCATGACTATCGCGTCGCGCATGCGCACGGCAGCACGCGGGTGGTGTGCAACGCGCGCGGCCACGCCCATCGCGGCGAGGCCGAAGGCTACCCCGCGCAGGTGGTGCTGGAGGTGTAGCGCGGCGGCACGTTGGGCCGGTCGGACGCCCACCGTCAGCCCGGGTCGAACAGGCGCAGCGTCGTGGCGCGCACCGCTGCCTTCACTGGCGCCGCAGCGCCCAAAAAAAACCCACTCGGGTGAGCGAGTGGGTGTGTGGAAGTTCTTCAAAGAAGAACGTCGTTGGGACTGGTGCTGGTCTTT
Source organism: Methylibium sp. (assembly GCA_031415135.1). Lineage (GTDB taxonomy): Bacteria > Pseudomonadota > Gammaproteobacteria > Burkholderiales > Burkholderiaceae_C > LGRD01. The sequence goes on along the minus strand of JANORB010000080.1, from coordinate 4,053 downwards.
TGCCCTGTTCGTGGAATGTTCTCGCGCGGGCTTGGTAGACCTTGGTGTGGAGCGGTCTGCGTGCAGACCCCGTGTGACAGCAGTGAGAGCAAATGTAGAGGCCATCGAAGCGGTTCGCCATCCCCAATCCGGGGGGCATGTGCTTGCAGGTGCCCCCTTGCCGGCAGGAGTTCACGAATTCGCCCAAGCGCATCCGGCGCGACAATCGCGGCATGCCCAGCCATCGAGAAAAATTCCCGACCGCGCCGCCTGGCGCGCCGTTGCCGCTGACCGAGCTTGAACTGGCAGAACTGCAAGCGCTGCTGGACGGCGTGCCCGCGCCGCTGGAGCCACTCGACGTGAGCATGCTCGACGGTTTTCTGTGCGGTGTGCTGGTGCAGCCGCGCCAGGTGCCGATGGCCCGCTGGCGGGCGCACCTGACCGACGCCGACGGCCGCGCGCTCCCGCGCGGGTTCGACGCCACCCGGTTGCACGCGCTGGCCGAACGGCGTTATGCGGAACTGAACGACGCGATCGTGCGCCGCCAATGGTTCGACCCCTGGGTGTTCGAGCTGACCGGCGATGCCGACGAGGCGTTCTCACCCCACGGCGCCGCCCCTTCCGCTGTCGACGCCGTCTACCCGTGGGTGGCGGGCTTCGCCACCGCGCTGGAGCTGTTTCCGCAATTGATGCAGGGGGCCACGCAGGCGCTCAACGAACCGCTCGCGCTGTTGTACCGCCACCTCGATCCGGACGACCTCGAAGACGCCGACGAACTGATCGCGGAAATCGAATCGCTCGAGCCGCCGGCCGATTTGAGCGAAGCGGTGGAAGGGCTGGTGCGTGCGACCCTGCTGCTGGCCGACGTGGGCCGGCCGATCGGCACCCCGGGCGATCGCCCTGCACCGACGCCACCGCGTCCCGGACGCGAGCGGCGCGCGCCACGCCGGCCGCACTGAGTCAGATCAGCAGCGGATCCACATCCACGGCCCAGCGCAGGATGCGTTCTTCGGCCGCCTTGCGCGCGGCGCGCAGATCGTGCAGTTGGGGCAACCATGCTGCGAGAAAGCGCTGCAGCGCCATTCGCGAGTTCGACTCCAGCAGCATTTGCATGCGCTCCACATCGGCCACCCGCGCCACGCCAACCGGCACCGGGGGGTAGACCGACACCCGATCGGCACCCGCCGCGCCCGATGCGCTGGCGGCGGCAGCCAGCAAAAATTGGCGGGCGGCGTCAACCGTGCGTGCCTCGGCGCGCAGCACGGCCAGGTGCGAATACGGCGGCAGGCCGGCCATCTCGCGCTCCCTCAACTGGCTTTGCGCAAACGCTGAAAAGTCGTGCATGCGCAGCGCGCTGTACAGCGCATGCCGCGGGTGCCAGGTCTGGACCCACATCTCGCTGCGCGCGGCCTGCGCAGCGTCGCGCCCGGCCCGGCCGGCGGCTTGCATCAGCAAGGCGAACAAACGCTCCGGCGCGCGAAAGTCGCTGCTGAACAACGAGGTGTCCGGGTTCACCGCGGCCACCAGCGTGATGCGGCGGAAGTCATGCCCCTTGGTGATCATCTGCGTGCCCACCAGCACGTCCACGGCGCCGGCGTGCACCGCACCGAGCTGGGCCTGCAACGCGCCTTTGGCACGTGTGCTGTCGGCATCGATGCGCGCAATGCGGGCCCCGGGAAGCACTTCGGCCAGTTGCTCCTCAAGCCGCTCGGTGCCGCGCCCGATCGGCGCGATGTCGAGGTTGCCGCAATCCGGACAGGCCTGCGGCACACGCTCCGTCAACCCGCAGTGGTGGCAGCGCAGTGTGCGATCGAGTTTGTGAAACACGCGCCAGGCGCTGCAGTGCGGGCAGCCGCTCTTCCAGCCGCAGTCGCCGCAGTGGAGCACCGGCGCATAACCGCGCCGATTCAGGAACACCAGGCTTTGTTCGCGCCGATCCAGCCGTTCGCGCAGCGCCGACACCAACTGCGGCGACAGCGTGGCGCTTGCGCCCTTGGCTTTCGGCAGCAAGCCAAGGTCCACCAACCGGACCACCGGCAACGCGCCCCCGCCGATGCGCGACGGCAGGCCCAGCCGGACATAGCGGCCTTCGTTCGCCCGTTGCCAGCTCTCAAGCGACGGCGTGGCCGACCCCAGCATCACCGGCGCCGATTCGAGCTTGCCGCGGTAGACCGCCAGATCGCGCGCCGAATAGCGCGCGCCCTCCTGGCTTTTGTACGACGGGTCGTGCTCTTCATCGACGACGATCAACCCGAGCCGCGGCATCGACGCGAAAACCGCCAGCCGCGTGCCCAGCACCAGATCGGCCAGCCCCAGATGCGCGGCGAGCCAGTTGCGCAAGCGCTGCGCCGGTGTCAACGCACTGTGAAGCGAGACGATGTGCCGGCCGGCAAAACGCGCGCTGAAGCGAGCCTCCAGTTGCGGCGTCAGGTTGATCTCCGGGACGAGCACCAGCGCCTGCCGGCCGGACTCGAGCGTGCGCGCCGCGGCACGCAGGTAGACCTCGGTCTTGCCACTGCCGGTGGCGCCGTGCAACAGCACGGTGGCGTGCTGGCGTTCGCGCACCATCGGTTCGAACCGGCTCAGCACCTCGGCCTGCTCATCGCTCAATGGGGGCAGCGGTGCCGGCACGCCGCTTTCAGGCACCAGCTGCACCGCTTTGGCCAGCCGTTTGATGCGGCTGGCCAGTTGCTCATCGTCAAGCTTGCGCAGCTCCGGCGGCAGCACTGACAACGCCACTTCGCCGATGCTGCGCTGGTAGTAACCCGCAGCGAACTCGACCAAGGCACACCAAGGTGAACTCAACGGCGGCAGGCACAGCAAGGCCTGTGTGACCGGGCGCAGATCCAGGCCCGGCGTGCCGCCCGCATCGCCTGCCCACACCACGCCCGGCACCTCACGCCGACCCAGCGGCACCCGCACCAAGGTGCCCGGCGCAAGTGACTGCTCGCTGGCGTAGTCCAGCGGGTGCGACAACCCGCTGTGCTGCGGGGCATCGACCGCCACCCGCAAGAACACGCCCTCAGCCACGCTCGGCACCATGACAGTTAGGTGACAAAGCTCGGAGTCTTCTCAAGGAACGAGCGTAAGCTGATGATTCAAAACGCTTTTGAGTCTTTCCACCGCTCTTGTGGATAACATTGTGGGAAACATTGCCTCGAAGCGGCTAAATGCTTGATTCAATTGGGGTTAGCCGTCGCTTGCCTAAACTGGTCGCGCTCCGGTAACTCTAGCAAAATCAAGCACTTAGCACGAAAACAGTGAAGATTTCATGGTGCGGCGCAGCAGTCGAATTCCAGGAATTGCAAGGTTCAGTTTTGGGGATAAGTCAAGTCCTGAGTGCTCACTTACCGGCAAACAGAGTCCGAGTCAAGCCAGGGGGTCCACATTGACTTCACCCCGCGCGACGGATTCGGCGTGACACCTCGTGCACCGCATCCACCAGCACCGACACCGACTCTGGCGGCGTGTGCTGGCTGATGCCGTGGCCCAGGTTGAACACATGGCCGCCGACCTGACCATCGGCGCCCACGGGCGGGCCGAAGCCCGTCAGGCAGCGATTCACTTCGGCGCGAATCTGTTCGGGGCCGGCAAACAGCACGTTGGGATCGAGGTTGCCTTGCAACGCCACCCTGGCGCCGACACGGGCACGCGCCGCCGCCAGGTTGACAGTCCAGTCCAGGCCCACCACATCGGCGCCCAGGCCGGCGATTTCCTCCAGCCACAGACCACCGCCCTTGGTGAACACGATCTGCGGGATCCGCTGGCCAGCCTGTTCACGCTTGATCTGCGCCAGCACGCGCCGGGTGTAGGCCAGGCTGAACGACTGGAACGCGCCGTCGGCGAGCACGCCGCCCCAGCTGTCGAAAATCATCACGGCCTGCGCTCCGGCGTCGATTTGGGCGTTGAGATACTGCGCCACCGCGTCGGCGTTGACCGCCAGCATGCGGTGCATCAGGTCGGGGCGGCTGTAGAGCATGGTCTTGACCAGGCGGTAGTCGTCCGAGCCGGCGCCTTCGACCATGTAGCAGGCCAGCGTCCACGGGCTGCCGGAAAACCCGATCAGCGGCACGC
>JANORB010000079.1:0-27660 GCA_031415135.1 Methylibium sp. | reverse complement strand
CGAGTTGATGCTCGGGGCCGTGCGCGACCCCACCTTCGGGCCGCTGGTGGTGTGCGGGCTGGGCGGCATCTGGACCGAGGTGCTGGGCGACGTGGTGATGCGGCTGGCGCCGATCGGCCCGCAAGAAGCGCAGCGCGCGCTCACCGAGCTGCGCGCCGGTGCGCTGCTCGACGGCTTGCGCGCTGCGCCTGCGGTCAATCGCCAAGCGCTGGGCGCGCTGGTGTCCAGGCTGTCGATCTGTCTTGCGCGCGCACCCTGGTGCGCCGAGCTGGACCTGAACCCGCTGATCGCGAAGGACAAGAATTTCATCATCGTGGACGCGCGAATGCGCATGGAAAGGCCAGAGTCATGAGCAACACACAGACCCCCAACGCCTCCGAAGCCGCCGCCGACGCGCAGCGAGAAATCGCCACGCTGGTGCAGCGCGCATGCGCGGCGCAACAGGCCATCGCGCACTACACGCAGGCGCAAGTTGATGCGCTGGTGCTCGCGGTGGGTTGGAGCGTCGTCAAGAACAAGGAGGCGCTGGCGCGCGCCGCGGTCGACGAAGGCGGCTTCGGCAACTACGAGTCGAAGGTGATGAAGATCCGCAACCGGGTCACCGGCACCATCCGCGACATGCAGGGCGTGAAGACCGTGGGGGTGATCGAGGAGTTGCCCGAGCGCGGCATCGTCAAGATCGCCAAGCCGGTCGGCGTGATTGCCGCGCTGATCCCGACCACCGGGCCGGACGCCACGCCGCCGGTGAACGCGCTGGCGGCGCTGAAGGGCCGCAACGCCATCATCGTGGCGCCGCACCCGCGCACCGCGATGACCTCGGCACTGGCGGTGCGCCTGATGCGCGAGGGCTGCGAGCAGGCCGGCGCGCCGCCCGACCTGATCCAGATCGTCGACAAGCCGTCGATCGTCAAGACCGGCGAGCTGATGCGCCAAGCCGATCTGGTGGTCGCCACCGGCGGCGAAGCGATGGTCAAGGCGGCCTACAGCTCGGGCACACCGGCGTTCGGCGTGGGCGTCGGCAACGCGGTGCATGTGGTGGACGAGACCGGTGACCTGGACGACGCGGCCGCCATGATTGCGCGCGCCAAGACCTTCGACTTCGCCACCAGTTGCCTGGCCGACAACGCGCTGATCGCGCACGAGTCGATCTGTCAAACGCTGGTCGACAAACTGGTGGCGCGCGGTGGCCATGTGCTGAACGCAGCGGACAAAGCCAGGCTCCAGGCCGTGATGTGGCCGAAAGCCGGCCAGGCCATTCCGGTGCTCGACGTGGTGGCCAGGTCGGCCGGCCACATCGCATCGCTGGCGGGCATCGTGCTGCCGCAAGGCAAGACCTTCCTGATCGTCGAAGAAACCGGTGCCGGCCCGGCGCACCCGTTCTCTGGCGAGAAGTTGTCGGTGGTGCTGGCGCTGTATCGTTACGCTGGCGCCATCGACAACGCGATCGACCTCGTCAACGCCATCACCGATTACCAGGGCCTGGGCCACACCTGCGGCATCCACACCCGCAACGACGCCCATGTCGAAGCGCTGGCGATGCGCACGCGCACGGCCAGGGTGATGGTGAACCAGGACCTGAATGAAGGCGCTGGCAGCCCGCGCAACGGCATGCCGTACACGCTGTCGCTGTCCTGCGGCACCTGGGGCGGCAACATCACCACCGAGAACGTCAACGTGCGCCATTTCATCAACACCACCTGGGTCTCGCGGCTGGTCGACGCCAAGGCCACGCCGATCAGCGACGAGACCTTGTTCGCGGGGCACTGGGCGAAGCACGGCCAATGAGAAGTCTTGCGCCAGCCCGTCTTGCTCGGGCCGCCCCAAGCCAGGCCGTCGATCGGCGTACCCGACGATCGGGGTGCTGACATGACCTGCATTGTGGTCATCGGCGGTGTCGCCGCCGGCATGAGCGCGGCCAGCCAGGCGCGCCGGCGCGACCCGGCGTGCGAGGTGATCGTGCTGCACCGCGGCAGCGAAATTTCGTACAGCGCCTGCGGCATGCCCTACAACATCGGCGACCCGGCGCGGACCCTGGACGACCTGATCATCCTGAAAGCCCAGGCCGCGCGCAGCGAGCGTGGCATCGATGTGCGCACGCGCCACGAGGTGCTGGGCATCGACCTCGCGCGCCGCGTCGTCGACGTGATCGATCTCGATGCGGCTCGGAAGTATTCGCTGGGGTGGGACCGCCTCGTGCTCGCCACCGGCGCGGCGGCCGTGCGCCCGCAATTGCCTGGGCTCGATGAACAAGCTGTGTTCGTGCTGCGCGAGCTCGACGACGCGCAGGCGATCAAGCGCCACCTGGCTGCAACCCAGGTGAGCCGCGCGGTTGTGGTCGGCGCCGGCTACATCGGCATGGAGATGGCCGACGTGCTGCACGGCCTGGGCGTCGAGGTGACGATGCTGGAGCGGGTGGCGCAGGTGCTGCCCGGTTTTGCGCCGGCGATCGTCGACGCAGCGGGTCGTGAACTGAGTCGCTGTGGCGTGCGCGTGCAGACCGGCGCGAGCTTGCAGTCGGTGCAGCGCGACGGCGCCGATCTGTTGCTGCGCAGCGACCGTGGCGAACTCCGCGCGCAAATGGTCATCGTCGCGGTCGGCACCCGCCCGGAGGTGGCGCTGGCCGCGAAGGCCGGCATTCGGCTCGGTGCCAGCGGCGCGATAGCGGTCGACAACGCCATGCGAACCAGCGCCGCCGACGTCTATGCCGCGGGCGATTGCGCCGAGGCCCAGCACCTGGTGCTGAATGCGCCGGTGTGGATCCCGCTCGGCACCACCGCCAACAAACAAGGCAAGGTCGCAGGCGCCAACGCCGCCGGTGGCGACGAGCGCTTTGGCGGCATCGTCGGCAGCGCCGGGTTCAAGCTGTTCGATCTCGAAGTCGCGCGCACCGGCCTGGGCGCGGCCGAGATTGCCGCCGCCGGTGTCGACGCCATCGAAGCCGTCTCAACCCACCACACGCGCGCCAAGTCCTACCCTGGCGACAAGCCGATCACCAGCGTCGTGTATGCCGAGCGCGGCAGCGGCCGGCTGCTGGGCGCACAAATGATCGGTGGCGACGCGGTGGCCAAGCGCATCGATGTGTTCGCCACCGCGCTGCATGCGCGCATGACGCTGGCCCAGGTCGAGGCGCTGGACCTGGCCTATGCGCCGCCGTTCTCGCCGGTGTACGACCCGATCCTGATTGCGGCCAGCGTCGGCATCAAGGCGCTGGCCAAGCCATCCAGATCAAGCTGATGGCGTGCCGCTGACGCCGCCAGCGTTTGCGCGCCGGCGGACCGGCGAGCCGGTCGTCACTTCGCCGCCCGCTTCAGCGCCTCGATCTTGTCCAGCCCCACCCCGTCGATGATCTTCTTCAGCGCCGCGATGTCGACCTTGTCGCCCTCGGCCTCGACCAGCACGCCGTTTTCAAGGATCAGCGTGACTTCGCCGTGGCTGCCGTCCTTGCGGTATTCCTCGCGCACCGTGCGATTGCCTTGTTTGTAGACCTTCTCGACCTTGCCGTCGGTCTCCTTGTCCATCGTCATGTTGGCCCAGCCGGCCATCGCGGCCAGCCCGCCCATGCCGCCCATGTCGGTGATCGACAGCCGCACGCGCTGCTCGCCGGCGGCATAGCTGGCCTTGGCCGACGAGCCGGCCAAGCCCATGGCCTGGCCGCCCTGGGCCTCGAACGACTCGCGCTTCATCGAGCCGATGGCCTCTGGCAGCAAGGCCTTCAACTCCTGCGCCGCAATCGGCACGCTGTTCACGCCCGCGGCGCCGCTCATGGCGCCCAGGATGTCGCCCATCGCCTTGCCGGCGGCGGCGCCGTCACCCGACTTCTGCGCGGCTTCCATGCGCTTGCCGGCCTCGTCCATCTTCTTCGCCATGTCTTCCATCTTGGCGATGTTGATGTTGACCTCGCCGCCCGGTGTCTTGATGGTCACGTCGCCGCCGCGCTCGGTGGCGCCCGGCAGGCCGCCCATGTTCATGCCGCCCATGTGCATGCCACTCACCGGCATGAACAGGCTGGAAACCGCCGCCATCACGATCATCAACACGATGCCGCAGACGATCACGACGGCGGTGTACGCGCCGGCCTTGCCGGGCGGGCATTTCATCAGCACGGGCAGGCCGGTGTAGACGAGGTAGACCGAATACAGCGCGGCCAGCAGGCCCAGCATCGACAGCGACGGCAGCAGGCCGAAGATGCCGCCCAGAAAGCCCGCCGTGCTGCCGTAGGCCACCACCTTGAGCGCGCTGATGGCGCTCTTGGTGCCGCCGAACGTGGGCGCCAGCGCATCGACGATCAGCGCCAGCACGAACACCATGGCGAGCGACAGCACATAGCCCACCACCATGTGGACCAGGCCCGACATCAGCGGAAGGCGCATGCTGACGCCGAACCCGCCGAAGCCGATCAAGGACATGCCGATGAAGCCGGCCACGGCGGGAATGGCCGCCAGGAAAATCAAATAGTTGCGGTAGACCGACGCGGTGTCGGCGGGCTCGCTGGCGATGGTCGGCCAGGTCTCCTTGGGCTTGAGCAGGATGTCTTGTGCGCGCTGGATCAGATTCATGGTCGTCCTCAGGTTGGCCTTTTGGGCGGGGCGGTGTGCAGCGCGATGCTATCGCTGCGCGCGCCCATGGCGCATGTCAAAGTTAGGGAGGCGGGGCGATCAGGGGGGGGCGCTCAGCCTTGACGCTCAGGCCTCGGCGCTCAGGCCTTGACGCTCAGGCCTCGGCGCTCAGGCCTTGAGATAGTCCGATCGCGCCCCGAGCCAGCGCGCCACATGCTTCAACGCGGATTCAGGATGCCGGTCCAGCAGCGCGCTGGCGGCCCGGCGCGCCGAATGCACCAGGGCCTGATCGAGGTTCATGTCGGCAAACCGGAGCAGGGCCGCGCCGGACTGGCGCGCGCCCAGAAACTCGCCCGGCCCGCGAATCTCCAGGTCGCGGCGCGCGATCTCGAAGCCGTCACCGGTTTCCATCATCGCCTTCAGCCGCGCCTTGGAGGCCTGCGACAGCGGGCCGCTGTACAGCAGCACGCACACACTGGCCTGCGCGCCGCGGCCGACGCGGCCACGCAACTGGTGCAGCTGGCTCAGCCCGAAGCGCTCGGCATGTTCGATCACCATCAGCGACGCGTTGGCCACGTCGACGCCGACCTCGATCACCGTGGTCGACACCAGCACCGCGATCTGCCCTGAGGTGAACAGCGCCATCACCGCCGCCTTTTCGGCCCCGGGCATCCGGCCATGCAGCAAGCCCACCCGGCAGTCGGGCAGCGCGTCGCACAACAGCTGGTGGGTTGCGGTGGCGTCTTGCAGGTCCAGCGTCTCCGACTCTTCGATCAGCGGACAGACCCAGTAGACCTGCCGGCCCTGCGCCACTTGCTCGCGAATCCGGGCGATCACGGCGTCCCGCCGGGCGTCGGAGAACAACTTGGTGAGCACCGGCGTGCGGCCGGGCGGCAGCTCGTCGATGGTGCTGATGTCGAGGTCGGCAAAGAGCGTCATCGCCAAGGTGCGCGGGATCGGCGTGGCGCTCATCATGAGCGTGTGCGGCTCGATGCCGCCGTGCTGCAACTTGGCGCGCAGGGCCAGCCGCTGCTGCACGCCAAAGCGGTGCTGCTCGTCGATGATGGCCAGGCCGAGCCGCGAAAAATCGACCTGGTCCTGGATCACCGCGTGCGTGCCGACCACCAGCGCCGCTTCGCCCGAGGCCACCTTGGCCAGCATCTCCTTGCGCGCCTTGCCTTTGCGGCTGCCGCTGAGCCACGCCACGTCGATGCCCAGCGGCGTGAGCCAGCCCACCAGCTTGCGCAAATGCTGCTCGGCCAGGATTTCGGTCGGGGCCATCAGCGCGCATTGCCAGCCGGCTTCGATGGCCAGCGCGGCGGCCAGCGCCGCGACCACGGTCTTGCCCGAACCCACGTCGCCTTGCAGCAGGCGGTGCATCGGCACCTCACGCCGCAGGTCGTTCGCGATTTCGTCGCCGACCCGGCGCTGGGCGGCGGTCAGAGAAAACGGCAAGGCCGCGAGCAGGCGTTCCCGCAGCCCGCCCGGCTGCGACAAAAACGGCGGCGCGCGCTGCAACTCGCGTTCGCGCTTGGCCTGCAATTGCGCCAACTGCTGCGCCAGCAGCTCCTCGAACTTCAGGCGTTGCCAGGCCGGGTGGCTGTGGTCTTGCAGCGTCGCCTGGCCCACGTCGGGGGTCGGGTGGTGCAAGAAGTTCAGCGCCTCGCGCAGGCCCATCATGCCGGCGGGCACCACGCCAGCCGGCAACACCTCGGACAAGTCGGCGCGCGCCAGGCCGCAGGCCACGGCCTTGCGCAAGTAGGCCTGCGGCAACTGGGCGCTGGCCGGGTAGACCGGTGTCAGCGCGCTGGCCAGCGGCGTGTCGCCGTCGACACCTTTGAAGCTGGGGTGCACCATCTCCAGCCCGAAAAACCCGCCGCGCGCCTCACCCCGAACCCGGACCCGGCTGCCGACCGCCAGCGCCTTCTGGTGCGACGGATAGAAGTGCAGGAAGCGCAGCACCAGGTCGGCGTCGTCGTCGCGCAGCCGCACGATCAACTGGCGCCGCGCACGAAGCTGCACTTGGCAGTCGCTGACCACGCCTTCGACCTGGGCCACGTCGCCGTCGCGCAGCGCCGAAATGGGCGTGATGCGGGTCTCGTCCTCATAGCGCAGCGGCAGGTGCAGCGCCAGGTCGATGTCGCGCAGCAGGCCGAGTTTTTCCAGCGCCTTCTTCGGGCCGGACTTCGGTGCGGCGGGGGAGGGCGCGGCGTCGGCCATGCCTCGATTCTCGCCGTTGGGCACGCGCCGCATTCGTGACATCCGCCCCGCCCCTGTGGCGGCGCCGCGCAGCGCTTGTGCGGATTTACGTCAGCCGCACTGAAACGAGTTGCGCCCGGCGGCGGGGTGGTGACAATTCAATTCATCCGATCGGTGCGGGCGCTGGCGCCGGCGTCCCATTCCTCTCTCACCTGAATCCTCCATTTGCCATGAGCTTCGCCCGCCGTCTTGCTTTTTGTGTCCTCGCTGTTGTTGCCATCAGTCTGCTGTCTGCGCTGGTGTGGGACCGCTCGGACCAGGCCTCTGCGGAGCGCACGGCGGCCCGCCCTTAGGGCCAGCCAGCGTCCATGCCCCACGCGTTCACGCTGAACGATTTCGACTTTGCGCTGCCCGCTGAACTGATCGCCCAGCATCCCGCCCCCGAGCGCAGCGGTTCGCGCCTGCTCGACGGGCGGGGCCCGCAGCCGGTCGACCGGGTGTTTCGAGACTTGCCCCAACTGCTGGCGCCCGGCGACCTGCTGGTGTTCAACGACACCCGGGTCATCAAGGCCCGGTTGCTCGGCCACAAGGCCAGCGGCGGTGCGGTGGAGGCGCTGGTCGAGCGCGTGCTGCCCGGCCACGAGGTGCTGGCCCACCTGCGCGCCAGCAAGCCGCCCCGGGCCGGTGGCCGGATTCGATTCGGCGCCAGCGCCGAGGCCGGTTTCGACGCTGTGATGCTGGGCCGCGCCGGTGCCGGGAATGATTTGTTCCGCCTGCGTTTCCCGGCCGATCCATTCGCGCTGCTGGAGCGTCACGGCCATGTGCCGCTGCCGCCCTACATCACCCATGCCGACACGCCGGACGACGAAGCCCGCTACCAGACCGTGTTCGCCACCCGTCCCGGCGCGGTGGCCGCGCCCACCGCGGCGCTGCACTTCGACGCGGCCGTGCTGCAACGGATCGAGCGGCGCGGCGTGGCGCTGGCCAGCGTGACGCTGCATGTCGGCGCCGGCACGTTCAGGCCGGTTCGCACCCAAGACCTGTCGCAGCACCGGATGCACAGCGAATGGTTTGACGTCAGCGCGGCCACCGTGGCAGCGGTCAAACAAACTCGCGCTGCCGGCGGCCGCGTGGTGGCGGTCGGCACGACCACGCTGCGCGCGCTCGAGTCGGCCGCCGCGGCCGGTGAACTCGAAGCTGGCAGCCGCGACACCGACATCTTCATCACCCCGGGCTTCGAGTTCCGGGTGGTCGACGTGCTGCTCACCAACTTTCACTTGCCCAGGAGCACGCTGCTGATGCTGGTGAGTGCGTTTGCCGGCTACGACGCGGTGCGGGCGCTCTACGCACATGCGATTGCCGAGCGCTACCGTTTTTTCAGCTATGGCGACGCGATGCTGCTGGCGCGGCCGCGCTGAATCGCCTGCGACAATGGAGGGCATGCTGAAGTTCAACGTGGTCGAGGCGCCCGCAGGCGGCTGACGCGCGCTCGGCGCCGCATTCGAGACCTTCACAGGACAAGCGCCATGCTGACGAGATTGCGAGTGAACGGGTTCAAGAACCTTCGGGAGGTCGATCTCAAGTTTGGCCCGTTCACATGCGTCGCTGGGCCGAACGGAGTCGGTAAGTCAAACCTCTTCGACGCGATCCTGTTTCTGAGCGACTTGTCCTCGATGCCGATCGTCAAAGCAGCGGGCCGCGTTCGTGGAACGAACGGGCGCGCTTCAGACTTTGCAAGCCTCGTTGCTCGCGAGAAGGATCGGACCGGCGACCTCATTGAATTTGTCGCGGAAATGATCGTCCCCGGTGAAGTCGTTGACGACTTTGATCGGTCTGCAAAGCCGACGGCGACTTTCCTTGAATACACGCTCGGCTTGCGCCTGAATCGGGACAGCGGCGACGGCCTTGGCAGAGACCCGATCTATATCGTGAAAGAAGAATTGCGCGCGCAAAGTTCGAGCCAATCTGATCGGCTGCTTGAGTTTCCGCAGCGCAAGCAGCTCCCCAGGCGCTTCATATTCGGCCCGGGCAAACGTACGACTCCGTTCATTGCGACAGATCAAGAGAGCGAGCCGGTTCTGTTGCTCTACGGAGAGCGCGGACTCGGCGGCCGACCGACGAAGATCCCTGCCCGCAAATCACCCCAAACCGTTTTGTCCGGCGTGAACTCCGCGTCTCATCCCACGGCATTGGCAGTTCGCCGGGAAATGCAGTCCTGGCGCCTGCTCCAGCTGGAACCGTCCGCACTGAGAAAACCAGATGACTTTGCCAATGAAGCGCAGATTTCGGCTGTGGGAGAACACATACCGAACACGCTGGTACGGCTGGTGAGCAATGCGCAGGTAGCGAGCCGTCTGGTGGAATTGATTCCCGGCGTCACCTCAGTCGATGTCGACTCCGATGAAGTGAGGCAGCAACGAACCGTGCAGGTGACCATGCAGGGGAAACAGCGATATTCCGCCAGTTCGCTTTCGGATGGAACGCTTCGCTTTCTCGCGCTGTCCGTGCTGGCAAGCGACCCAAAAGCCACGGGGCTCACCTGCATGGAGGAGCCAGAGAACGGCATACATCCGCTGCGCATTCCGGAGATGCTGAGACTGGTCCGCAGTTTGTCGGATGCCGATTTTGATTCGGAGGACGATTGGGCGGACCGCGGGGCCATCCGCCAGGTCATCATCAACACGCACTCTCCGCTTGTCGTATCGGAACTGCCCGATGACGAGTTGCTGATGGCTGAAACACTGCGACTGAAGGGCTCGACCTTCATCAATTTCAAACCGCTCTCTGATACTTGGCGTTCTACGCAGGTCTCCCCCGCCGCGTCGGGAACCATCACCCGGGGGGAGCTTCAGGGTTACCTTGCAGGTTCGAGCCGGGCGCCAGCCCGCGCGGTCGTGAGACGAGTTCGCGATCATTTGACCGCCGATCTTTTCCCGGCGAGCTAGCGCGGCTCCATGCAGCGCTTCACATCGACGCTCGTGGCCGAAGGCTGCTCGGATCAGGCGCTTGTTCCACTGATCGAATTTGTGCTCGATGAGCACTGCACCATTGCGCATCAGACAACATTCGCGGACGATTTGCCCAGCGGACCGTTGCGTGACCGCGTTGCCCGAGCCCTGGCCCTGCACCCCTGTGACCTGCTCTTCGTGCACAGGGACGCTGACCGGAACTTGGTGTCGCGGCGCGAGGAGGAGATTCGCGCCGCAGTCCGTGCGACCGGATCGCCCACGGCCATCTGTTTGATCCCGGTGCGGATGACTGAAGCATGGTTGCTCGCTGATGAATTGGCCATCCGTCGAGCCTCGGGCAATACGGCGGGTAGCGCGAGTTTGGGACTTCCCGCAATGGGCAGGCTGGAGGCGCAGACTGATCCGAAAGGCCTGCTGTTCGCGGCCCTTGAAAAGGCCAGCGAACTGGGGCCGCATCGACTGCGCCGGTTTGATCGGAATCAGGCCCGGCGTCAGATCAGCGGCTTCATGGATGACCCTTCGGTGCTGCGCAAGCTGCCGTCGTTCGTCCACTTCGAGTCGCAGGTCCGGGACTTTTTTCTTCGAGTAGCGCTTTGACGTCGATGCGGTTCGACCTTCTCGCCACCGAAGGCCAGGCCCGCCGCGGCCGCCTGACGCTCACGCACGGCGTCGTCGAAACGCCGGTCTTCATGCCGGTGGGCACCTACGGCACCGTGAAGGGCGTGATGCCGCAGTCGCTGCTCGACATGGGCGCGCAAATCATCCTGGGCAACACCTTCCACCTGTGGCTGAGGCCGGGGGTCGAGGTGCTGCGCCAGTTCGGCGGGCTGCACCGCTTCGAGGGCTGGCATTTGCCGATGCTCACCGACAGCGGCGGCTTTCAGGTGTGGTCGCTTGGTGACATGCGCAAGATCAGCGAAGAGGGCGTCAGGTTCGCCTCACCCGTCAACGGCGACAAGCTGTTCCTCACGCCCGAGGTCAGCATGCAGGTCCAGCATGTGCTGAACAGCGACATCGTGATGCAGTTCGACGAATGCACGCCGTTCGAGACCCAGGGCCACATCACGACCGAGAAGGAGGCGCGCAGCTCGATGGCGTTGAGCCTGCGCTGGGCCGCGCGCAGTGCGGCCGAGCACGCGCGGCTGGAGAACCCCAACGCGCTGTTCGGCATCGTGCAGGGCGGCATGTTCGAGAACCTGCGCGAGGAATCGTTGAACGCGCTGGTCGATCTGGACCTGCCGGGTTATGCCGTCGGCGGTGTCAGCGTCGGCGAGCCGAAGGCAGAGATGCTGCGCATCGTGGCGCACACGCCGCAGCGCCTGCCGGCGCACAAGCCGCGCTACCTGATGGGCGTGGGCACGCCCGAAGACCTGGTTGCTGGTGTGCAGGCGGGCGTGGACATGTTCGACTGCGTGATGCCCACGCGCAACGCGCGCAACGGCCACCTGTTCACCCGCTTCGGCGACCTGAAAATTCGCAACGCGCGCCACAAGACCGACGAGCAGCCCGTCGACATCAGCTGCCGCTGCCACACCTGCCTGAACTTCAGCCGCGCCTACCTGCACCACCTGGACCGTTGCAGCGAGATGCTGGGGCCCATGCTGGCCAGCATCCACAACCTGCACTACTACGTGAATTTGATGCGCGAGGTGCGCGAGGCGCTGGCCAGCGGCGCCTTCGCGTCCTTCGTGCAGCGTTTCCGCGCCGACCGGGCGCGCGGCGTCTGAGGGCGGCGCGTTCAATGATCAAGAAACTCGATGTGATGCCTTGTCCAGTTGTTGCCCTCGCAGGTTCGCTTGGGGGTGCGGGTGCAAGAACGCGAAGTGCTGGCCCCGTTCCTGGAGCGCGCCAGCACGGGCGGCATGCTGCTGGTCGGTCAGGTCAAGGCCGAACTCGAAACCCGGCTGGGCCGCTCGATGGCGCTGTCCTCGGTCTACAACCTGCTGCATCGGCATGACGGGCGCAAGCTCGCCCCGGACAAGCGCCACCCGCAAAGCGACCCACTGGCTCGTCAGGAGTGGAAAAAAACGCTCCGAGCGGTTCGTCCAAGCCCGTGCGCCCTGCGAGATCAATCTCATCGATGCGGAAGAGCCAGCGCAGTCGCGCCGTTGGCCGGCGACGCAATCTGCGGGTATCGGCACGTTACGGCAGCGTCGGGCAAACGCGCGCGTGCAAATGGACGAGCTCCATTTGACCGTGTGTCTCCGTCTTTTGGAAGATCTGCTTCAGGTGGCTGCGTACTGTGTTCTCGGACACGTTCAGCGAATTGGCGATCCTCGACAACGGCTGCCCGGCCAACACCAGAGCGCTGACCTTGGCCTGCGCTGCGGTCAGCTCGTACTGGCGCGCAAATACGCACGTGGCGGGGTCGTGCCCGGCATGGCCGCCACGGACCGTCACCATCACCATCCCGCAGCGTACGCCGGCCTGGCGCATGAATATCTGCCCCGCCGCGCGCACCACGACCACCACCGGAGGCGCTGGCGGCGCGCTGGCCAGCGTCACCACGGACGTTGAGCCAGCAGCGTGTTCGGAATCGCTCTGCGCCACGCGGGCGATCGTCTCGCGCAGAAGGCGCTGGTCGGCGTGGCTCGCAGCCACCAAGCGCGCGCCTTCCAGGCGCAGACCGGCGCCCAGGTCAAGCAGGCGGTCAGCCGCCGGATTGCGATAAATCGGCTCGGCGTCGGCTGTGACCAGCATCAAGGGGTTCGCGTCATGGTCGGTCTGCGCCATCAGGACGCGTGCAAAGTCGTCGGCCTCCTGCCAGCGCCATTGGCTCTCCAGCGACAGCGTGATGTGATCCAGCAGGACCTCCAACTCGGCCTTCTCCCGCGCGCCGAAAGCGCCCTGGTCCTCGGCTCGGTACGCCGAAAGGAGGTCGGCCCCGCACGCACGCTGCGCGACGACGCCGCACAGTCGGTGCAGCAGGCCGCGCGGCTGGAGGAAGCCGCGGTAGAAGTCGGTACGCCGAAGGTCGCCGTGGCTGATCAATTCGTCGCCGGTCATCACCCGCCCTGGCACGTAGTCGTCACTCGACAGGAACCACGGGTTGCGCGCCGAAAAGGCGGCCATGCTCAGGCCGAAGCCCGCGCTGTCGGGCGATTCGATCAAGGCTGATTCGGACCCGGTGGTGAACTCGTGATGTCCAAGCGTGACAACGCGAGCGTCAAGGAACTTGCGCAACAATTCCAGCACGCCCGGCCATTCGGTGGCACTGATGCTCGCAGCATGGATTGCACGGACCAGCGACGCCGCTGCCGGTGGGCACTCGATGTGCAAACCAGTCCTTCCCATTGATTCACCTCTGCCGGTGCCCGGCGGCCACCGCGTTTCCCCTGACGCCATCGCTTGGCGGGCCCGTGCCACGGTGGCTGACCACGGCGCCCGCCGAAGCCCGACGATTTTCCTCCCCTGTGCTTGGCTGTCAATCAGCAACGTACCTACGCAACGCGGCGAGCACGGATGGGACGGTGCGGTTGTGGCGGGGATCAGGTACTCTAGTGCCAACTTGCATGAGCCCTGCTGCATTCGATCGGCTTGGCATCAAAGATCGCGGCGTTGCAAATCCTCGCGATGCCACTGCGCATCGCTGCGGTTTGCGCCTTGCGCTCGGCGCGCCAGGCCGCTCTCGGTGCTGACGCAGACTTATGCAAGTAGACACTAGACGAACCGGGGCGCGGCCCCCGATGGAGTGGCCCGGGCGATGCTTCGAGTCAAACGCGAATATCAGTCCTGGGTGGCCAACGAGTCGCTCGAGGACTACGCGTTGCGCTACGCGGCGAGTTCGTACCGCCGCTGGACGCCTGGGGTCGTGGCCAATACCGCGATCGGCGGAATTTCTTTCCTGGCCCTCGAAGCCATCGGCGCCAGCATCACGCTGAGCTACGGATTTCAGAACGCACTGGCGGCCGTGCTGGTCGTGTCGCTCCTGATATTCCTGGTGAGCCTGCCCATCGCTTACTGGTGCAGCGTGGCCAACGTCGATATCGACCTGCTGACCCGAGGCGCCGGATTCGGCTACGTCGGCTCGACCATCACTTCGCTGATCTACGCTTCGTTCACCTTCATCTTCTTCGCCATCGAAACCGCAATCTGGGCGCAGGCACTCCAACTGGCCTTCGGGTTGAACCTCGTGATCGGCTACCTCGTGTGCTCATTGGTCATCATCCCGATCGTTTTCTTTGGCGTCACGTCGATCAACAAGCTGCAGGCCTGGACCCAGCCGATCTGGGTCGTGCTCCTGCTCGCGCCGTTCGGTTTCATCCTGCTCAAGGATCCCGCGCTCCTGCAGGCGTGGACGACGTTCGATGGCCGTGCCGGGGCCGGCGGTGGCTTCAACGCGCTGCTGTTCGGCGCCGCATCGGGCGTGCTCTTCTCGCTGGTGGCACAGATAGGCGAACAGACCGACTATCTGCGCTTCCTGCCCGACCGCACGCTGGCGAACCGGCGGGCCTGGTGGACCGCGATGCTGGTGTCGGGGCCGGGCTGGATCGTCATCGGTGCGCTCAAGATCGGCGCCGGCAGCCTGCTTGCGGTGTTGGCGCTCCGAATGGGCAGCAGCGCGGCGCAGGCGGTCGAGCCGATCCACATGTTCGTGCATGCCTACGAGCGGGTGGTTGAAGACCCGCTGCTGGCGCTGGCGCTGGCAACCATTTTTGTCACCGTGTCGCAGGTCAAGATCAACGTCACCAATGCCTACAGCGGCTCGCTGGCATGGTCGAACTGCTTCGTGCGACTGGCGCACTACCACCCGGGGCGCGTGGTCTGGCTGGTGTTCAACGTGGTGATCGCGCTTCTGCTTTCGCTGCTGGGAATCTTCGAGACCTTGCAGGCCGTGCTGTCGGTGTACTCGACGGTGGCGATCGCCTGGATCGGCGCGCTTGTCGCCGACCTGGTGGTGCTCAAGCGCACCGGGGTCAGCCCGCCGTACATCGAGTTCAAG
Source organism: Methylibium sp. (assembly GCA_031415135.1). GTDB lineage: Bacteria > Pseudomonadota > Gammaproteobacteria > Burkholderiales > Burkholderiaceae_C > LGRD01. The sequence goes on along the minus strand of JANORB010000079.1, from coordinate 12,994 downwards.
CGCGCGCACCTGTACAACTTCAATCCGGTGGGCTGCGGCGCCACATTGATCGCCTCGGCCGTCGCGATACTTGCTTACGCTGGCGCCTTTGGGGAGCTGGCCGGGGCCTTCTTCGGCTTCATCGCGCTGGCCGTCGCGTTCGTGTCCGCGATCATCATTGCCTACGCCACAGGCGGGCGCTACTACATCGCGCGGCCCGACCTGCACTACCGCTGCAAGCCCGGGCACGCGCTGGTCGAATGCTGCATCTGCGAGCGCGAGTACGAGGCGCCCGACATGGCGCACTGTCCCTTTTATCGCGGACCGATATGTTCCTTGTGCTGCGGCCTGGAGCTGCACTGCCACGACTTTTGCAAACGGCCGGCGGTGCCGCACGGCGAGGCGGTGGAACTCGACCAGGCAGGGCTGCGCTTTCGGCCGCATGTGCTTCGCCGTGTCGGCCGTTTCCTGGGGTTGATGAGCGTTGCGGCCGCGTTGCTGGGGGCCGCATTTCTCTTGACCTACCGCTTCATGGACTTGCACGATGTGTCGGTCGACTCCAACCTGGTCAACGTGATGGTGCGTCTTTACGTCGCCACGCTCGTGGTGGCGTCGATGGGTATCTGGTGGATCGTGCTGTCTCACGAGAGCGAGGAGCAGTCGGAGCGCGAGCTGTTGGGCTCGATGCGACACCTTGAACAGACCCGCAGGAACCTGGTCGAATCCGAGAAGCTCGCCGCGCTCGGCGGCCTGGTGGCCGGCGTGGCGCATGAAATCAACACGCCGGTCGGCATTTCCGTCAGCACGGCCTCGTACCTGAGCGACCGAACCCAGACCGCGCAGGCCTTGGTGAAGGCGGGTCGGTTCGACCTGGAGGCACAGGAGAATTACTTGCGCGACGCGGGCGAGTCGGCCCGGCTGCTGCTGTCCAACGCCAGGCGGGTGGCGCAGCTGGTCTTGAACTTCAAGCAGCTCGCGGTAGATCGAATGAGCGAAGCCAGGCTGCGTTTCGATCTGCGCGAGCACTTCGAGGAGACCATTCGCGACCTTCGACCGAGGCTGGACGAAGCGGGTGTCGAAGTGCGCATCGAAGTGGCGAGCAGCATCCAGATGGACAGCTACCCTCTGTCGATGACGCAGGTGTTGACGAACCTGACGATCAACTCGCTGCAGCACGCGTTCGAGCCGGGGGCGGGCGGACGAATCGTGATTCGGGCCGCGCTGCGCGAAGACGACGAGGTGCGCATCGAATACAGCGACGACGGCCGCGGCATCGAACCCTCGCTGCTCGGCCGGGTGTTCGAGCCCTTCTTCACCACCCGTCGCATGAGCGGCGGCAGCGGGCTCGGCCTGTACATCGTCAACCAGATCGTCACGCGCCAGCTCGACGGTTCGATCGCCCTTGAGGGCAACGCCGAGCGCGGCGTGCGTTTCGTGATGCTTTTTCCCAGGGTGGCCCGGCGTTCGCCGAATGTTGGCCACATCCTGGCTGCCCTGCCGAGGACGCGCATCGATGAACCGTGAATCCCAAGCCGCAGCCGATGCGGCGCGCTGGAAGATACTGCTGGTCGACGACGAGCCGGAAGTGCATGAGGTGTCGCGCCTGATCCTGTCCGGCCTGAGCTTCGAAGGCCGCGGCATCGAGCTGCTCAGCGCGAGCTCGGCCGCGCAGGCGCGCGAGGTCCTGACCCGGTACCGCGACGTGGCGCTTGTCCTGCTCGACGTCGTGATGGAGACCGACGATGCCGGCATCGCGCTGGTACAACACATTCGCGAACAGCTCCGCGACAGCGACATGCAGATCGTGCTGCGCACTGGCCAACCGGGCATGGCGCCAGAGCGCGACGTCGTGCTGCGCTACGAGATCAATGGCTACTTCCTGAAGACCGACATCACCGCGCAGCGCCTGCACTCGATCGTCATTTCGGCGCTCAGGAGCTATCGCTACACGCGTTCGCTGCGTGCCGCACCGAAACACGACCCGCGGCCCGCGATGCCACCGAGGCACGACGCAGCACGAAGCGCGCTGGCGATCGAACTGGCCCGAACCCTCGACGGCGGCTCGATCCTGATGCATGCGCAGCCCGAGATCGTCCTGGCCTCGAATCAGGTCGCCGGAATCGAATTGGTGCCGCAGTGGAAGACATCTTTGGGCGTGCTGCCGGCAGCACGTGTCGGTGATGCCTTGCCCGATGGCCCGGCGCGGCGCCGGATCGTGCTTTGGCTGCTTGCCCAGGCCTGTTTCTGGGCCCGTTCATGGCGCGCCAGCCGCAGCGCCGCCGTGACTGTGTCGGTACCTCTGGTCGGCGAAAGCCTGGGTGATTGCGGCGCGCTCGAGGCGATCATCGAGACGGTGCGCGACGCCGGCTTGGCGCCTGGCACGCTGGATCTGCTGGTGAGCGAAGCGACCTTGCTCAGCGGCCACGCCGACATGCGCGCCGCAGTCTCGGCGCTGCGCGCCATCGGCGTGACGTTCACGCTGACCGACTTTGGCGCGGAGACGATTTCGCTGCCGCGCCTGAACCAACTGGTTCCCGACCGACTGAAGATACACCGCATCTTCGTTCGCGAGGTGGCCAGTGACCCCGAACGAATGGCGCTGGCGCGCTCCTTGATTGCGTTGGCGCAGACGCTGAACATCGCCGCCATTGCCGACGGCATCTCATCCGACAGCGATGCGCAATTTTTCAAGTGGGAGGGTTGCGATCTTGGTCAAGGCGATGCACTGGCCCCCGCCTGCGCGCCTGCCGACGTATCCGAGTTCCTGCTGAACGGCCGCAAAGCCTCCCATTGAGTGTCCGGCACGGCCTTTGACCGCCATCCGCCCCGCGTTTTGCGTACGAGCCGCGTCAGCGCTCAATGCGAATGCGAACACCCGAGTCCGCATGCGGAACGCCACGATACGCGCGCATTGCCGGGGCGTCGGCTTTCAATTCGCCCCTGCTGGTCACCGCCGGCAAGAAACGGCGCTGAGAGCACTCTTTCGGATGCCTCACCACAGGCCGGGCATGCCCGTGGTGTGCGTGATTCCATCATCGGGCGGATTTGTCGAAAGTTGCCGCAGCGTGTGCAGCGGTAGTCATACATCGGCATGGTCTGACGCCCTCCTCTGTCGATGCGGATTCGCCACCTGACTCACCCCCCAGGTGGTGGCGGCGCCACCGCCTGGGGGGTCGCAAATCAACCCTCAACCCAAATGGATTGGCTCTATTTCAAGAAGCCATTGAGCAGCATGTATCCAGGGAGCCAGCCAGTCAGCACTCCCTGGGCAACGGTGACTGCCCCGACGAATTTGGCGATGGGTTTCTTCCCAACGAGAAGCAGGAAGTACAGGAACCACAGCACGGCCCAGGCAGCCCAACACAGGCCGAACCAGATGCCCCACGTCGTGGTTGCACCATCCAGCGTCTGGATGGTCACTGGAACCGCGGTAATCGCGACGAAGAGGCAGAACCAGCCCAGTCCACGCCCGTCAGCCCCGTTGTACCGATTCACTGCTACCCAGAAGTAGGTGAACGTGAACAGCAGCGTCAACGCCGCGGCCTTGATAGAGGCGGCGTCGGAACCCGGACCGAACGCAAGGTAAAGCGACACCAGCAGCGAGATGCCACCAACAAAAACGTCGATGACCCCAATCTCGTTGTCACCGATGCGACCGAGCAACCAGAGACCGTTGAGGCACAAGACGGCGCCAACGTAGAACAAGACCAATCCAAGCATGGCGGTTTCTCCTGAGCCAACGACCGAACCCATCCAAGCCGGTCGCGGCCCAATGGGCCGGGACTCAGACTTGGCGCTTTCAAGAATCCTTGAACGCTTGCGCAGCGTGAACCTGCTGCGACATCAGTTCGGCGACCTTGGCACTTGCATGCCTTGCTTCACCTGGTGCGGTTTGCCCGTCGCTGACGGTCGAATGTCGAAGTCGAAAATCGACCTGGGGATGTAGATGGTTGAGCACGCGTTCGGAATGTCGACGACGCCGGACAACCGTCCCTCGACCGGCGCTGTCCCCAGAATCATGTACGCCTGGATGTCCGTGTAGCCGAACTTCATCATGTAGTCGATGGCGTGGTTGCAGGCGTTCGCATAGGCAAGCCACGAGTCCAGATAGTGCTGCTTGCCTTTGCTGTCCACTGAGACCCCGGAGAAGGCAATCCACTCGGAGTACTGCGGATCGCGCAGGCCCGGCATGAAGATGGCGTTTTCACGCACGCCATACTTTTCCATGCCACCCTTGATCAGATCGACGCGCAGGTCCATGAACCCGCCCATCTCGATCGCGCCGCAGAACGTGATCTCGCCGTCGCCCTGTGAGAAGTGCAGGTCGCCAAACGAAAGATTCGCCCCCGAGACGAAGACCGGATAGAAGATCCGGCTCCCCGCCGTCAGGTTCTTGATGTCCTGGTTCCCACCATTCTCGCGAGGCGGGGCCGTCCGGGCTGCCTGGCTGGCGACTCGCTCGAAATCAGCACCCTTGAGCGACCCGAGGATGGCGCTGTCAGGCAGCGGAGGCAGAGCCAGCGGTGGCACACGAAACGGGTCGGTCTCGATCAGAGCGGTTTCGCGCTTCGTCCACTTCGCGAGCAGTTCGGCCGACGGTGCCGTGCCCATCAGGCCTGGATGGTGGATGCCTGCGTAGGAGACTTCCGGAATGTGACGCGAAGTGGCGATGTCGCCGTTGAAGTCCCAAATCACCTTGTAGGCATCCGGGAACCGCTCCGTGAGAAAGCCACCGCCATTCTTCGTCGCGAACACGCCGGTGTAACCCCAGCCCATGCCGGAGAACGGACCTGAATCCTCTTGATCGCAGGAGTCGATCTCGAGGATGTCGACGATCAGCAGATCGCCGGGCTCAGCTCCCTCGACGCGGAACGGTCCGGACAGGACATGCACCCCTGCAAGCGGGGCATTGCGAATGTCATCTGCGGAGTCATCGTTCTTGATGGCACCGTCGAACCACTCACGGCAATCCGCGCGGAAGACCTCGCCCGGCTTGACGGTCACATTCGCAGGGATGTCTGGATGCCACCGGTTGTGGCCGACGTGTTTCTGGTTCGTGAACTTCTTGGTGTTGTCCAGCGGGAATAGATTCTTGGGCATATCAAGACCTCTCAATCGTTGGTTGCATAACATTGCGAAAGGGCGACGCAGTGCATGTTGATTGACCGATACCTTCTCCTTTCGTGAAATGCGTTGACGCTCGCTGTGGCAACCGTCAGTCGGGACTTCGTGGTCCTGGCTGATGCCGACCTTCGTTGTCACCGTCCAGAAGCGAACAGACTAGAGATCGATGCGGTCGACCGAGACGCCGATGTCAGGTGTCGGCGTCATGGCCTTGGCAAGCCCCGCAGGGTCGGCGTCAGCGAAAGCGTCCGACCGGGGGCGCCGGTTGAAGGCAGCGAGCGGACCACCTCAGGCTCGTAGCGGCTCTTGTCCGCGTGATCCATCGCAGCGGTCCACACAGTTCGAGACGCAGACCTGAACATCGGTGCCGAGAAGACTCGCCTCGCCTGGCTACCGCACGTCGCACACGGGACTGACTGCGGCGCCGTTCCGAGCGGCAGGGTCACGTCGAACACGCCGTCCTGGTCACACCGATACTCGTAAATGGCCATCGTGCCGCTCCTTCGCAGTCAACATCGTCACATTCGGAGGCGACCCCGACCGACGCAAAATGAAGCACCCGTTAGCTTGGATGACAGTACGAATGCTGAGCGAGCATCGATCCTGGCGAATCCCGTGCAACGATGAATGTTGATCATCCAGACGGGTGAATTTCTGTTCACCTGATCAGGTGAGCGTCGACTTGGTCGGCGCGGCTTGTTGCGTGGACATGGACGCGCCGTTGCGCGATTGATGGGCAGCCAATGGATCGGGCATTCCCGGACAAACCAACTCGGCGGGGGCCAGTCGTTTCCGGTTCATGCATGAGCCTGGAAACCTGATGGCAAGCCCTGCGCGCCGCCGCCGTCGGAGATTTCTTACGTGACAAGCGCTCCGCGCCCGATGGCGCAGGGGGGTCTCATGTTGCTAGGCTGCGAAGCGCGAGGCAGCCCCTGCCTCGCACCCATGCCACTTGCACCGGAGCACACCATCATGGCAAAGATCAAAGACATCATGACCCGCGACGTCGCCGTCATCCAGATCGGGGCGACGCTGGAGGCGGCGGCGCAGCGCATGCGCGACCTGAACATCGGCGCCTTGCCGGTCTGCGATGGCGATGCGCTGGTCGGCATGGTCACCGACCGCGACCTGACCGTGCGCGGTGTGGCCGGCGGCCTGGTGCCGAACAAGGCGCTGGTCTCCGAAGTGATGACCGGCGACGTGCGCTGGTGCGGCGAAACCGATTCGGTCGACGACGTGCTGAAACAGATGGGCGATGCCCAGGTGCGCCGCCTCGCGGTGTTCGATGCCGAGCGCAGAATCGTCGGCATCGTCGCGCTCGGCGACCTGGCCACGCGCCAGTCGGCCCCGACCGACGAGGCGCTGCGAGAGATATCGGCACGAACCCCGGCGGCCCGAACCCCGGCGGCCTGAGCGGCACAGACGTGATGCGCACGCCGGCCAACGCGGTGGCGTGCGATCCATGATGCTTCTCACCGCGCCGGCGCGCCGGGTGCTGCTGCACCCCGGCGCGTTCGTCTGGCAGACGCTGAAGGCCTTTCGCGCCAACCAGGGCCTGCTGCTCGCCGGCGCGGTGGCGTACTACGCGTTGCTGTCGATCGTGCCGCTGCTGATCCTGATCGTGATCGTGTTGTCGCACGTGATCGACCAGGCCGCGCTGCTGCAAATGCTCGGGCGCTATCTCGAATGGGTGGTCCCCGGGCAATCGCAAGCGATCGTCGCCGAACTGTCGAACTTTTTGGCCCACCGTGAAATCCTCGGCTGGGTGCTGCTGGCGACGATGCTGTTCTTCAGCTCGCTGGCGTTCACCGTGCTTGAAAACGCCATGTCGGTGATCTTCCTGCACCGGGTGGTGCAGCGCCGGCGCCACTTTCTGGTGTCCGCGGTGTTGCCGTACCTGTACATCCTGTCGCTCGGCGTGGGCATGCTGGTGGCCACGCTGGTGGCGGGCAGCCTGCAGGCCATCGGCCAGGAAAGCGTCGACCTGTTCGGGCGCAGCTGGTCGCTGCACGGTGTGTCGGGTGCGTTGCTGTACCTGCTCGGGCTGGCCGGCGAGATTTTCATGCTGACCTCGGTCTACCTGGTGATGCCGGTGGGCCGGCTGCGCATCAGCCACGCGCTGATCGGCGGCGTGACCGCGGCCGTGCTGTGGGAGCTGACGCGGCACGCGCTGACCTGGTATTTCGCGACGCTGTCGCAAGTGAGTGTGGTGTACGGCTCGCTGACCAGCGCGATCGCCGTGCTGCTCAGCCTGGAGCTGGCAGCCACCTTGCTGCTGCTGGGGGCGCAGGTGATTTCGGAGTACGAGCGGGTGAGTGCGGCCGAGCGGGCGCGCTGATCCTGGTTGCCGGGCGGCCGCCGGCGCTCACATGTTGCGCGGGTTCGCGCGAACCGGTGAGCCGTTCGCCTGCGCCAGGCGATCCACCGCCGCCGCCACGCCGCCCCGCCCAAACGCGACGCCTTGCACCCGCATCGCGGCCTCGACCCCCGCCAGGCAACCCAGAATCATCGCCGGGTTCATGTCACCCAGATGGCCGATGCGAAACACGCGACCGGACAGCGGGCCCAGGCCACCGGCGATGGCGACCTGAAAGCGTTCGCGCGCCACGCTGCGCAGGGCGTCGACATCAATGCCCGGCCCGACCCGCACGGTGGTCACCGACACCGAGCGCGCCGCGGGAACCTGGCCGAAAAACCGCAGCGCGCCGCCTTCGCTCCAGCAGGAGACAGCCGCCTGCACGGCGTCGGCGATCAGGCGGTGGCGCGCCAGCACCGCGTCCAGACCTTCGGTGAAGATCAGCGCCAGCGCCGCCTCCAGCCCCATCAGCAAGCTTTGCGGCGGGGTGCCGCAGAACTTGCGGTACGACAGTTCGTTCTTGCGCCGGGCCCAGTCCCAGTAGAAGCGCGGCGCCGGGTTGCGGGCCGCCACGGCCAGGGCTGCGGCATCGACCGCCACGAAGCCCAGGCCGGGCGGAACCATCAGTCCTTTTTGAGACGCGCCCATCACCACGTTGGCGCGCATTGCGTCCATCGCAAACGGTGCCGCGCCGAGCGACGCCACCACGTCGACGACGAACAGGGCCGGATGGTCCGCCGCGTCGACGGCGGCGCGCAGGGCATGAAGGTCGGACGTGACACCGCTGGCGGTGTCGGTGTGCACCACGAACACGGCGACGATGGCGCGCGCGGTGTCGGCGCGCAAGGCCTGCTCGACCGCAGCGGCGTCGATGGCCAGGCCTTCGGTGTACGGCGTGCGGATCACGCGGCCGCCGAGGGCTTCGGTCTGCTCGGCCCACGCATCCGAAAAGTGCCCGGTCCCGGCCACCAGCACCGACTGGCCGGGCGCCACCAGATTGACGATCACCGACTCCCACGCCCCATGGCCGTTGGCGGCGAACATGAACACGTCGGCGTGCTGCGTTTGCAGCAGGCGTTTGAGGCCCTCTTCGCAGGCCTGGATGGTTTGGTTCACCCGCGGGTCGGCCAGGTCCATCGGCTGGCGCGACATCGCGGCGACCACCTCGTCGGGCACCCGGGTCGGGCCGGGGGAGTGAAGGAAACGATGGCCGGGAACGCGTGGGCGCGGGTTCATGGTTCAGTCAGATCGTTGTCGCCGTCGCCGGCGTCGGGGGCGTCGCCCAGCAGCAGCGAGCGCATCGTGTCCGGTTCATCGTGGCGCATGAAGCGGATCGCCACCCCGCCCTGCGCCGCCAACGCCGCGAACCGGTGGTCGACGATGCCGGCGTCGCTCAGTTGCGCCAGGCTAAAGCACGGGTCGACCGCGCACGATTTCACCACCAGCAGTTGTTGCGCCCCCAGGCGTTGCGCGAGCGCCAGCGCGATGCTGTCGGACGTGGTGTTCCAGTTGGTGTCGGCGCCGGCCTGTTCGCGCAGCAGCGCCAGCGGCGACCACAGCGCGGCCTTGCCCAGCCGCAGCACGCGCAGCGCGTCGGCCTCGGTGGTCACCAGTTGCAGGGCCGGGTTCAGCGCGTGCAGGAAGTACGCGGTCTGCGCCATCGCCAGCAGCGCCATGTTGTGGGCGGCCAGGTCGCCGTAGTGCCAGTGCGCCTGGTGCTCGCGCACGGCGTCGGCAAAACGCCCACCGCCGCCGACCAGCACGACACGCCCGCCGCCGAGTTGCGTCAGCAGGCTCAGCCATTGCGGCAACAGCGGGTCGGCGTTCAGGCTGCCGCCGATCTTGACGACCCAGGTCATAGCGAATCCATGTCCATCAGGGTGGCGACCGCGACGCTGGGCGCGCACACCTGGGCCCACGCGGCCGTGCCCGGCGGCGCGCCCGGCGCGATGCGTGCCACCTCGTCGGCGTAGGCCACGCAGCGCCGGCCCAGGCGTTGCGCCAGCGCGCGGGCCAAAAAATCACCGCAGCCGGCGCTGACCAGCGGTGCGCTCGCGGGCAAGGCGCTGCCCGCCAGCACCCGGTCGAGCTGGCCGGCCAACTCGGCCAGCTGTTCGTCGCGCCAGGCGTGGGCGAATTCGAGCCAATCGGCTTCGCTGCCGTCTTGCGCGTCCAGCCCGACCATGCGCGCCAGGCGTTGCCGCGTGGCGGGCCAGTCCTTTGCGCCGTTGTCGGCGCTGGGATGCAGATCGTGCGCGGGGTTCAGCTCGCCGGTGAGCCGGTAGACGTCGGCACTGGTGGCAAAAAACTCGTTCATCACATTGCACAGGCTGGCGCGCCAGCGGATGCGCCGCGCCAGCGCGCACAGCGGCGTGCGCACCACACCGTGGTAGACCAGCTCGCCGCTGGCCAGGCGCTGCGCGTCGCCGCGGCTGGTGCCGGGCACGCGCCCGCCGGTGAAGACGACGAAGTCGGTGGTCGTGCTGCCGATGTCGACCAGCACGCCGTCACCCACTTGCAGCGCCGCGTGGCTGGCGCTGGCCAGCCAGTTGGCCGACGCGATGTGGTGCCAGTGGCCGGGCACATCGGCGCCATCGCACCAGCCCGCGCAGCCGGCATAAAAACGCGGCGCCGAGGCCCGCCGCTGTTGCAGGTGCCGGGTGATGCGCTGCGAGATGCGCTGCACGCCGTCTTGCCGGTTGGCAAACAGGTCGACCATTTCGCCGGTCATCGTGACCGCGTGGCGGGCGTTCTGCGCTGCCGGCCAACGCGCATGCGCCAGGTCGAGCGCATGGTCGAGGTGGTCCATGCCCTGCCACAGCGGGCAGGCCCACTGCGCCACGTCGAGCACCTCACCGGCTTGCAGCAGGCAGGCCTTGACGTGCGCGCCGCCGACATCCCAGCCGATCACCGGTGAACCGGCTTCCCGGGTCACTGACATACTCCCGCAGCAGCTGGCGCTTCAAGAATGACCATCATCCCCGTCATTGATCTTCTCCATGGTCAGGTGGTGCGCGCCGTGCGCGGCGACCGCCGGTCTTACCAACCCATCACATCGGCACTGTGTGGCAGCAGCGAGCCGCTGTCCGTGGCGCGCATCCTGTGCCGCCACTGCGCCGCCACCCGACTGTACGTCGCCGATCTGGACGCTCTGCAGGGCGGTGCGGTCCAGCTCGGCGCGCTGCGAACATTGCTTGACGGGCTGCCCGATCTTGAATTGTGGCTCGACGCCGGTTTTGCCGATGCCGCGGCCGCCGCTGCCACGCTGGCCGGCCTGGCGCAGCACGCCCAACGCGTGGTGCCGGTGTTCGGCAGCGAGTCGCTGCGCTCGGCGGCGGCGTTGGCGGCCTGCTTCCCGCAGCCCGTGGTCTCGCTGCCGGAGCCTGTCCTGTCGCTCGACCGGCGTGACGGCCAGCGCCTTGACGCCGCGGGATGCTGGGACGCCAGCGCGCTGTGGCCGCGGCGCGTGATCGTGATGACGCTCGAGCGCGTCGGTGCCGATTCGGGGCCGGACCTGGACACCCTGGCCGAAGTGCGCCGCAAAGCGCCGGGCGCGATGCTGATCGGCGCCGGCGGCATTCGCCATGCTGCCGACCTGGCCAGCGCTGCCACCGCCGGCGCCGACGCCTGGCTGGTGGCCAGCGCGTTGCACGACCTGCGGCTGCCCGGGCTTGCCTGACAATGTCGGCATGACCGCCACCCACGAGCAAATCGCCGCCGATCCGGCGCCCTGGACCTGCCCCTTCTGCCCGCTGCTGTGCGACAGCTTTCAGGTGAACCCTGAACCCTCGGGCGCGCGGCTGGCGCTGGTCGGCAGCGGCTGCGGGCGGGCCCTGAATGCCTTGTCGCGCTTCGGCGCCCAGCCTTCCAGCGCACGAGCGCAGGTCAACGGCCTGCCGGTCGAGACCGACCCGGCGATTGCCGCCGCCGCGACCCTGTTGGCACGCAGCCACCAACCACTGTTTGGTGGCCTGGGCACCGACGTGGCGGGGGCCCGCGCGCTGTACCGCCTGGCGTGCGAAACCGGGGCGATTGCCGATGCCGCCAACGGCACGGCCCTGATGCACGGCCTGCGCGCGCTGCAGGACCGCGGCGCCTTCACGACCACGCTGGCCGAGGTGCGCACGCGCGCCGATGTGATCGTCTGCCTGACCGGCGCGCCGACGGCGCAGCAGCCGGAATTCTATCGACGCTGCGGCGTCGGTGAGCAGGGCGCGGAGGGCGCGTCGATGGCGCGGCATGTCGTGGTGTTCGGCAACCCGGCGGCGGATGCGGGCCTGGCCATCGCCGATGTGCCAGCCGGCTCGGGCAAGGTCACGACCGAATCGCTGCCATGGCACGGCGACCTGTTCACCACCGCGTCGGTGCTCGCCGCGCTGGTGGCGGGCCGCACGGTGCGCGCCGCGCCGGCGGCCCTGCTGGCGCTGGCTGCGCGCTTGCAGGCGGCCCGCTATGCCGTCATCGTCTGGGAAGCGGCGGCACTGCCGGCCCATGGCGCGCTGGTGGTCGAGGCCGTCAACGCCATCGTCGGCACGCTCAACCTCAGCACCCGCGCGGCGGCCTTGCCGCTCGGCGGGGGCGACGGCGCCGCCACGGTGAACCAGGTGTTTACCTGGCTCGGCGGCTTGCCGCTGCGTTCGCGCCTGGGGCCGGCGGGCCTGGAGCACGAGCCGCTGCGCTTCGACGCGGCACGATTGCTGGCCGGCGGCGCGGTCGATGCGCTGTTGTGGGTCGCCAGCTTCGGCACCGAGCCGCCCGCGCCGGCGCTGGATTTGCCGCGGGTGATCCTGGCGCATCCGGACTCCATCCCGCCGGCGATTCAGGCCGAATCGATCTTCATTCCGGTGGCCACGCCCGGAATCGGCTCGGCCGGGCATCTGTTTCGAAACGACGGCGTGGTGTTGATGCCGTTGAACGCGGTGTACGCGGACAGCTTGCCCACCGTGGCCGACGTGGTGGGCCGGCTGACGCGCGCCGTGCAAGCGCTGCGGCCGCAGCAAGGAAACAAGGCATGAGCACCCTGCGATTGCGCGGCGGCCGTGTCATCGACCCGATGCATGGTGTCGATTCGGAACTGCGCGACGTGTGTGTGCGCGACGGCCGCATCGTCGAGATGTCGCCGCACGAGCCGGTCGACCAGGACATCGACATCGGCGGCTGCGTCGTGATGGCCGGCGGCATCGACATGCACACCCACATCGGCGGCGGCAAGGTCAACCTGGCGCGTTTGCTGATGGTCGAAGACCACCGTGACGGCGCCAATCCGTTCGCGCTGCCGGCCAACCCGCTAGAGCTCGCCTCGTGCGGCAATTGCACCCCGGGCACGCTGGCCACCGGCTACCGTTATGTCGAGATGGGCTACACGGCGGCCTTCGAGCCGGCCATGGTGCCGAGCAACGCGCGCCACGCGCACATGGAGATGGGCGACGTGCCCATCCTCGACCACGGCGCTTACGTGATGCTGGGCAACGACGAGTTGTTCCTGCGGATGCTGGCCGAGAAGCAGGACTTTGCGCGCATCCGCGACTACATGGG
>JANORB010000078.1:0-111448 GCA_031415135.1 Methylibium sp. | reverse complement strand
AACGTTGCAACCGCGCGTCGATGGGCGGGGCGTCGAATTTGTCTAACCCCTATTGTTCGCGATTGTGGGAATCTTTGGCCGGCGCCGGCGCGGCCGACACCAGCCACTCGTACAGCCCTTGCAGCGCGAATTCGCGCGAGCGCCGGCGGGTCGATTTGGGCCGCGGCCGCGCGTGTGCCGGCTTCTTCGTTTCGATCGCATCGGTCACGTCAAATCTTCCATCAGATTGGCCATTTCAACCGCCACCCGCGCGGCATCGCGCCCCTTGTCCTGGGCGCGCGCCCAGGCCTGGGCTTCGTTCTCGACGGTCAGGATGGCGTTGGCGATCGGCACCTGGTGCTCGAGCGACACGCGCATCACGCCCGCAGCGCTCTCGTTGGCCACCAGTTCGAAGTGGTAGGTCTCGCCGCGGACGATGCAGCCCAGCGCGATCAGCGCATCGAAGTCGTCGCTGTCGGCCAGCGCCGCCAACGCCAGCGGCACTTCCAGCGCGCCCGGCACGGTGACGTGCCTGATGTGCTTGCTGTCCACGCCCAGCGCCTGCAATTCGGCCAGGCAACTCTGGGCCAGCTGGGTCGTGACCGGCGAATTGAAGCGCGCCTGCACGATGCCGATGCGCAGGTCGCGGCCATCGATCTCGGTGACAGGGCCCTGGTCAGCGTCGCGCATGCGGTGTTTCCTTCCGGGGAGGTTTGAGCTTGTTCATTGGTCGGCGGCCACGAAGCCGGTCACTTCGAGCCCGTAGCCCACCATGCTGGGCATGCGGCGCGGGCTGCCCAGCAGCTTCATCCGGGCCACGCCCAGCTCGCGCAGGATCTGCGCGCCGATGCCGTAGGTGCGCAAGTCCATCTGGCCGCGCGCCCGCGCGCGACCGACCTCGCGCGGGCCCAGTTGGGTGGCCAGAGCGGCCGCGTCTTCGCCGCAATTCAGCAGCACCGCCACGCCGCGATCGCCGCAGCGCAGCGCGGCCAGCGCCTTGGGCAGCGGCCACGAGTGGCCGCACGGGCCGACGTCGAGCAGGTCCATCACCGACAACGGCTCGTGCACCCGCACCGGCACCTCGTCGGCCTCGGTCCACTGGCCGTGGGTCAGGGCCAGGTGCAGGCCGCCGGTGCGGTCGCGAAAGCTGATGCAGTCGAATTCGCCCTGCGGCGTGACCAGCGTGCGGCGCCCGGTGCGTTCGATCAGGGTCTCGTTGCGGCTGCGGTATTCGATCAGCGCCGCGATCGTGCCGATCTTGAGCCCGTGTGCGTGGGCGAATTCCACCAGGTCGGGCAGGCGCGCCATCGTGCCGTCGTCGTTCATGATCTCGCAGATCACCGCCGCAGGCGCCAGCCCGGCCATGCCGGCCAGGTCGCAGCCCGCCTCGGTGTGGCCGGCGCGCATCAGCACCCCGCCGTCTTGCGCCTGCAGCGGGAAGATGTGGCCGGGTTGAACCAGGTCGCTGGCCTGGGCATCGCGCGCCACCGCCGCCCGTACCGTGCGAGCCCGATCGGCGGCCGAAATGCCGGTCGTGACGCCCTCGGCCGCTTCGATCGACACCGTGAACGCGGTGCCGTGCTTGCCGCCGTTGCGTGGTGCCATCGGCGGCAGGCGCAGGCGCTCGCAGCGCTCGCGGGTCAGCGTCAGGCAAATCAGGCCGCGGCCGAAGCGGGCCATGAAGTTGATGGCCGCCGGCGTCACGTGTTCGGCGGCGAGCACCAGGTCGCCTTCGTTTTCGCGGTCTTCCTCATCGACCAGGATCACCATGCGGCCGGCGGCCAGTTCGGCCACCAGTTCGGGAACGGGGGAAATCGACATTGCCGAATTGTAGGTGGCGGCCTCCCGCGGCCGCTGATGCCGCAGTCTCAACCGGCGATCTTCAGCCCCCAGCGGTTGAGTTTGCCGACGTCGGCGGCATCCAGGTCAATCACTTGCAGTTTCCAGGTTCCCTGCATCGCCTGCCCGCGCAGCGCCGCCAGCGCCGGGATCGCGCTGGACTTGTAGGTGGTGACGATGTTGTCCCGCGAGCCGCCGCTGCGGCTGTGCAGCGCCACGCGCGCGCCGGCGGGCGAGACCAGCGTGACAGTCAAGTCGCCGATGTAGGTGTGGGTGATGTCCACGCTCACGTCGACGTCGCGGATGGCCCCGGCCTGCGCCACGACAAGCGCACGTTCGATGCCGGCGGCGGTGTTGTCCGGGATCATCGCGCCCGGCGCCTCGGACACGTCGACCAGCGCGCCGGCGCCGGTGGTGATCGCCAGTTCCCAGCGGTTCAGCGTGCCCAGGTCGACGCTGGCCACGTCCTGCACCCACAGGGTCCAGTTGCCTTGCACCGCCTGGCCGCTCAAGGCCGAGAGGCCGGGCGTGGTGGTGGCGTCGAAGCTGCGCTGGATGTTGTCGGCGCTGCCGCCATTGCGGTCGTGCAGCAGCACCTGCGTGCCGGCGGGCGAGATCAGCGTCACGCGCAGATCGCCAATGTAGGTGTGGGTCAGGGCCAGCGTGAGCTTCACCGACGCCACCGCCTGGGCTTCGATGAAGTTGATGCTGCTGCGCACGCCGGTGGCGTTGTTGTCGGGGATGGCCAGCGCCGGCGTGGCGAACTTGACCAGCGTCTGCGCACCACCGCCACCACCACCGCCACCGCCCTTGCGCCGCAAGGCTTCGGTGACGGCCTGGAACGCGTTGACGCGGCCATGGCCGAACCACGGCGAGAAACCGGTGCCGTCGTAGCTGCCCAGGCTGTTGCCCAGTTGCGGGTCGGCCGAGGTGTCGACGATGCGGTCGGCCGTGGTCTGGATCACCTGGCGCGCTTCGAGCGCGCTCAGTCCCGGGTGGGCCGACAAGGTCAGCCCCGCCACGCCGGCCACCGTGGGGCAGGCGCTGGAGGTGCCGCCGAAATCACGGGTGTAGTCGGTGGTGGAGTAGCCGCTGGCGCCGACACGGTCGGTGGTGACGATGGCGCGCCCGCTGACGACCACGTTGACGCGCGGGTAGGTGGCCGGGCGCACATTGTTGCTGGGCGCGCAGACCGAGATTTCGCGGCCCCAGTTGCTGTAGGCCGACTTGGTGGCCAGGCTGCTCGATGCCGCAATCGCCATCACGTCGGGATGCGCCGCGAAGCCGTTGAGCCACGCGGTCGGGCCGCTGGGCTGGTTGTTGGGCCAGCCGGTTTCGTTGACCGTGCCGTTGACAGGCCGGTTCTCGTTGCCGGCGGCGAACACCAGCACGCAGCCCAGGCCGCTGCGGCCCAGCGTGGCGGCGCGGTGCAGCGCGTTGCCCATGCGCAGGCTCAGCGCAAAGCTGCGCGCCGCAGCCGACCAGCTGCACGACATCACGCCGGCGTTGTTGGCGATCACCCAGTCGCACATTTCCTCGATCGACGTGTCGTCGATGAAGCCGGTGGTGCGGATCGGCATCAGCGCGCAGCCGGGCGCCACGCCCACGACACCGGAGCCGTTCTCCTCGGCCACCGCCACGCCGCAACAGGCGGTGCCGTGGTTGTCGTCGACGAGTTCGGGTAGCGGCTCGAAGTCGCGCCCGGCAAAGTCGCGTGGCGCCACCACCTTGCCGGCGCCCTGGAAATCGGTGTGCCGCAGGTCGCAGGAATCGTCGGCCACGGCGACGATGATGGATCGCTCGCCCCGCGTCAGGTCCCATGCGCGCGCCGCATCAATGTGCGCGCTGGCCGACAGCAGCGGGCCGCCGCTGTTGAACAAGTGCCATTGTTCGGCGTACAGCGGGTCGGCCGGGGTGTAGTGGCGCCTGGTCGCCACCGCCATGTTGGGCTCGCTCACCAGCACCTGCGGGTCGGCGGCCAGCCGGTTGGCGATCTTGATCGGGTTCTCGGTCGCTTGCGCGCCCACGCTCAGCGCAAAGGCGCGCGGCAGGCCGGGAATCTCCTTGATGATCGACAGGCCGTGCCGGGCCAGCAGCTGCTCGATCTGGGTGTCCGAGACCTCGGGCCTGAACTGCACCGTGATCTGGTCGGTGAGGTACAGCTTGGCCTGCGGCTCGGCGGCCGGCGCGTACACATGCGAGGCGAACTCCACCTCGCCGCCGCGCCGCACGCGCTCCATCACGGCGTCGCGCTCGGTCGCATCGACGCTGAACTCGTCCAGGTTCTGGCGCCGCAGCCGGCGCCGGTGGGCGGCGTTGTAGCTGGCGCCAACCTTGGCGGACGGCACGCCACGCTTGAGGCGCACGGTGAACCGGTCGGGAACCTCGCGCACGTCGACGCGTTGGCCCGCGCGCCACAGGTAGCTGCCCAGGTCGTCCTTGGTCGAGTCGTTGGCCATGTCGTGATCCTCCAAGTTCAACCTTCGGCGATGGCCGATGCGGCGTCAAGCGCGCAGGTCGATCAAGTTGGGGAGGCGGCCTCCGCAGTGCCCGATCAGTGCCCGATCAGCGCCCGGCCTTGCGCGCCGGCGGATGCAGCCGGGTGTCGATGACCAGCGGCGCCTGTTGCCTGACGCGGTACCTGGCGCGTGCCACGGCGGGGTTGAACAGCAGGTTCCACGAATGCGATGACACCGCGCTGGGGATCAGCACGAACGGGTGGACGGCCAGCAGCGCCATGCCGAAGCGCTGCTGGCCCTCGCCCGGCGTTCCCGGCACCAGCCAGCCCGGGTTGGGGATGTCGGCCGGCTGCACCACGTGGATGTCGGTGGCGGCCATCACCTCCAGCGCGGTCAGCACATGCGGCACCGTGTCGAGCACCGAAAAGGTCTTGTGCACCGCGACTTCAAGAATCGCCGTGGCCGGATCGACGCTGCAATAGACCGCCGCGAAACCTTCCGGATTCCAGCGGCCGCCCTCGGTCTCGGCGCCTTTGCCGCTGTCCCATGTCGCGGCGCGAAACGCGTAGTCGACGCGCCAGCCGATCACCGGGCCGGTGCCCAGCGGCGCCGGCAGCGGGCCCATCATGCGCGGCGCATCAGGTGTAGACACCGTGCTCGATGCGGCCGAGCAGTTGCTCGACCATGCGGGCGCCGACCGACGAGCCCATCAGTTCGATCGGCTTTTTGCGCTCGAGCGCGGGCGCCGGCGTGTCGAACCAGCGCTCCGCCTCTTGCTTGGAGCCGAACAGTTCAGCCGCCTTGACCAGCAACTCGGACAAGCGCCAGGCGCGGTCACTCTGCTCGCTGCTGAGCGAGCCGTCGCGCGCGCCCTTGAAGCGCTGATAAGTGCGCAGGCTGATGCCGATCGCGTCCAGCATCTGTTCCGAGCTGAGCAGTACGGCGCCGCTGACCAGGGCATTCACCGAGCGCGTGGGCAGGCCGCTCTGGATCAGGTCGTGAACCTCGGCGCGGCTCAAGGGCGCGGCCTTCAGCACCTTGGGCCCGCCCATCATGTCCATCACCCGGCTGACGCTCGACGCGGTTTCGGCGCCGGCCGGTTGGCCCTCCAGCGTGGGCACGAGCGGTGCGGGTTGCATTCGGCGGGCGGATTGAAGCCCGGCGGGCGCGGGGTGCGCGCGGGCATGAACTGAGGCGGTGGACATCGGTGACTCCTGGTGGCCGGCCTGATGACAGATGGCACGTTGCATTGTGCCACATGGCGCGGCCCCGGGTGGCCGCGGCTCAGTGAGCGCCCTCCCGCGGTTCCCCGGGCCGTTCAAGCATGCGCTCCACGTAGCGCGCGATCAGGTCAACTTCGAGGTTGACCCGTTGCCCCGCGACCAGGCTGCCCAGCGAGGTGTTCCGCAGCGTGTGCGGAATCAGGTTGACGCTGAACTCGCAGCCGTCGGGCAGGTCGGCCACGCGGTTGACCGTGAGGCTCACGCCGTTGACGGTCATCGAGCCCTTGTAGGCGAGGTATTTGCCGAGCGCCGCAGGCGCCAGCACGCGCAGCTCGCGCCAGTCGTCGCCGACCGGCGCAAAACGCGCGACCGTGCCGATGCCGTCGACGTGGCCGCTGACCAGGTGGCCACCGAGGCGGTCGTTCGCCCGCAGCGCCTTTTCCAGGTTGACCGGGCCGGGCGCGTCGAGTCCGGTGGTCTTGTCCAGGCTTTCGGGCGAGATGTCGATGTGGAAGCGGTGCGCCGCGGCATCGAACGCGGTCAGCGTCATGCAGGCCCCGTTGAGCGCAATGCTGTCGCCCAGTTGCACATCATCGAGGTAGCCTGCCGGCGTCTCGATGACCAGCTGGTTTCCGAGCGCCGATTCGCCGCCCAGGGGGCGGACCTCGACGATGCGGCCCAGCCCGGTGATGATGCCTGTGAACATGGCCCGATTGTCGCAGCCGGTTGTGGTGCGCGCGTCCGGGTTCAGAACGGCGCCGGGCCGGCCAGCCGGGCGATCAGGCGCAGGTCGTCGCCCACCGGTGTCACGCTGACAAAGCGCAGCGCGACGCTGTCTTGCAGCCGCTCCAGCGGCCCGAACGCCGCCAGTTCACGCCCGAGGCCCATCAGCCTGGGGGCCATGTAGATCAGGAACTCGTCCACCAGGCCCTCGCGAACCAGGGATCCATTGAGCTTGTGGCCGGCCTCCACATGCAATTCGTTGATGCCGCGCCGCGCCAGGTCGGCGAGCATGCCGCCCAGGTCGACCTTGCCGCCGCCGCCGGCCATCAGCGCCACCTCGGCGCCGCGCTGCCGCAGCGCCGCGTGCCGCGCCTCCAGCGGGTGGGCGGCGTAGACCAGCACCTGCCCGGGGGGGTCGAGCAGGCGGGCGGTGGGGCGCATGTCCAGGCGGGAATCGACGACCACGCGCAACGGTTGGAGAGCGGTCTCCACCAGCCGCACATCGAGCCGCGGGTCGTCGTCGAGCACCGTGCCCACGCCCGTCAGCAGCGCGCCTGCGCGCTTGCGGAAGGCATGGCCGTCGGCGCGTGCGGCCGCCCCGGTGATCCACTGGCTGGCGCCGTTGTTCAAGGCGGTCCGGCCATCGAGCGAGACCGCCGCCTTCAGGCGCACCCAGGGCCGGGCGCGCAGCATGCGCGAGAAAAAGCCGATGTTGAGTTCGCGCGATTCTTCGGCCAGCAGCCCCACGTCGACCCGGATGCCCGCCGCGCGCAGCCGCGCGGCGCCCTGGCCGGCGACCAGCGGGTTGGGGTCTTGCAGGGCCATGACGACCCGCTGCACGCCGGCCTTGACGAGCGCGTCGCAGCACGGCGGGGTGCGGCCGTGGTGGGAACACGGCTCCAGCGTCACGACGACGCTCGCCCCGCGCGCGCTGTGGCCGTGCCGCGTGACGTCGCGCAAGGCCATCACCTCGGCGTGCGCGCCACCGGCCTGCTGGGTGTGGCCGCGGCCGATCACCCGTCCATCGGGCGCGACGATCACGCAGCCCACCCGCGGGTTGGGCTCGCTCAGCCCGATGGCCTGCCTGGCCAGCGCCAGCGCCTCGTGCATCCAGGCGATGTCGGTCGGGGTCTCGGTCATGTGGGGTCAGGGTTGGTGCTGCGCCGTGGCGAGGTTGACCAGAACCGGATCAGCGGCGCCGTCGAGCCGCACCGGTGTGCCTGCCGGGCAACTCTCGCTGCCGTTGATGACCAGGAAATTCTGGTGCGCCAACGGGCCGTTGACGTCGACGTAGCCGGCCGGGTGTTCGGCGTTGGCATCGATCGCGCCGCTGCCGTCCAGGTCGGCGGTGAAGCGGCACACGCGGCGGTCACCGGGCCCGGTGCCGAGGGTCCAGCCCGCTGGCGCCAGCGTCGTGCGCCCGGACCACAGCCCGCTGCCGCCCAGCGGATAGACCACGCAGTGGTAAGCGACATGGCGGTCGCCCGTTTCGGTCCAGCCGCTCACACCCATCGAGGCGGCCGTTGCCGCGATCGGCGCGGCTTCCAGCCGCACCCCCGAGGCGCCGCCGATCGAGACCGTCTTCATCGCCTCGCTGGCGCAGTACGGTGGCGCCGGGTAGCTGCCGCCGCTGAGCGTCAAGGCGATGGCCACGGCGGCGGGCAGCTCGTTGGCCTGGTTGGCGACGGGCGGCCCGACGGTCGAAAATCGCACCACGCCGCTGAGCAGCTGCCCGGTCAACGTGTCGCAGCTGCCGAGGTTGGCGCTGCTGAGGTCGGGGGTGGCGACGGCGCCGCTCACACCCGCGCAGCGCCCGGTGACCAGGCCGGTCGTGTTGTTCATCACCAGCGCCACCGTGCCGCCGCTCACCGGTTTGAACGCGCTGCTGCCGTTGCCCAGATTCCGGGCGGCCAGCGGAATGCGGACCGAGCGGCCCAGCACCGGGCTCATCGCCGCGCCCGCGGGCCCCACGCTCAACGCCCCCGAGTAAGCCGGGTTGCTGCCCGAGATGACCGAGTTCAACACCACCTGGTGTGCGCCGCCGGCGCGGTCTTCCCAGCTCACGGCGACCGAGGCGTTCTTGGCCAGCGGCGCGTCCGATGGCGTGACGCTGCGCGCCACCTGATAGCGCGTGCTGCCTGCGTTGGCGGCGGTGGCGTCGACGAAGGCGGTGGAGCTGACGATGTCGGCGTAGGCACGCGCACCGGCGGTCGCGGCCAGCACCGAATAGGCCCGCAGCCGCTCCAGGTCTTCCTGCGCCAGCCGAACGGCTTCGGAGCGTTGCCGCGCCATGTCGGCGTTCAGGCGCAGCTGGGTTTGCACCCGGGCGACTGAAAACATGCCGAGCGACAACACCAGCAAGGCCACCAGCGCTTCGAGCAGGGTGGTGCCGCGTTGGCGGCGCAGCGAGTTCGGGGGTTTCATCGGCCAGGCCTTCAGAAGTCGCGCCAGCTGCCGCTGACCCGGGCGAAGCTGCCGCCGCCGGCCTTGAGCGCGGCCAGGACGGCTGAGTCGTAGAAGATGTCGGGCGCGCCGCTGCCCTGGAAATTGCCGTCGGTGATGAGCGCGCCGCGCAGCAGCGCACCCGGGGTGCCGGTGTTGTCCCAACCGACCCCCGAGCCGTAAAGCACACCGTGCAGGCGCACCGCGCCGCTGAATTGAACGCTGCCTTCGACCACCAGCGCGACCGGGTGTTGAGCCGAGCCCAGTGCCACCGGGCCGTCGACCCGCAGGTCGCCGTTGACCCAGATCATCGGGCTGCCACCGGCGTCAGCGACGGCCTGTGCCAGCGTGGCGCCGCAGTCGCCGGCGCAGCTCAGCCGGCGAACCATCGGCTGGTTCCGCCAGCCGGTCTTGTCCAGGCCAAAGTAGGACGCGAACAAGCGGTCCGGGGTCAGGGCGGCCAACGAAACGTCGTTGCCCACCCAGGCATCGGCGGCCGACGATCCCGCCGGTGGCGTGACCCGGATCTGCGGCGCGTTGATGCCGCCACCGGCATGCACGGCGAGGCCACCCGAAACGGCATCGGGGTTGTGGACGCCGAGCGCGGCGGCGGTGTCGATCCGGCCGCGAACGGTGAGCGCCGCGGCCGGTGGTGTGCCCAGCGCGGGCAGCAAGCCGAACGCCACTTCGACCCGCGCGTTGGCGTCGGTGGTGCTCGCGGCGCCCGGCACGCAGGCGCCCGCCAGGCTGGTGCACCCGCGCGACACGACCCGCACGATGCCCGGCTTGCCGCCGGCCAGGAACTGCAGCGCGAATGCCGGCCGCAGCCCCGGCCCGGCCACCGCCGGCGCCACCGGATTGGGGTTGCCCTGGGCCGGGCAACTGCAGGCCCAGCCGGCATCGGTTCGCACGCAGGACGGCTGCAGCGGGGCGGCCACGGCGCCATTGAGCCAGGTTGTGCCTGAAAACCCGGTGTTGCCCGCCGGCCGGCCCAGGAAGCGCTCGCGGAACAACGGCGCGCTGCTGTCGGTCGTCGGCAGGCAGTCGGCGCCGATGCGCTGTGGATTGTTGAGCTGGGCAATCGCCCATTCCAGCCCGGCTTCGGCCGCTTCGAAGGCCTGGGTCGACCGGTATTGGTTGGTCGACGTGCGCTGCTCGAACACCAGGTTGCGGTTGGCATACGCCGCCGCCAGCAGCATCGCGAAGAACAGCACCATGGTGACGATCAGCGCCGCCGCGCCGCGCTGGCGGCGGGGCGCGAGGAAGGCGCGGCGCGGCGCGGCAGGCGAACTCATACAGGGCAGGCGCCAACGATGGGATCGTTGCGCAGGCGAACCTGGCTGCGAACGCTGCGGGTGAGCTTGGCGTCGGCGGTGGCGCGGCCGCCGATCAGCAGCGCCAGGCTGCGCACCTGTTGCCGGGGTGGGCAGGTGCTGCTGCCGGCCGGGCAGGGGCTCGCGCAAAAGCCCGCCAGGTCGATTTCTTCGACCGTCGGTGTCACGCGAAACTCGGTCACGGTCAGCGTGGCGGGATCGGTCAGCGCCTGCCAGTTGCCGGCGCCCAATTGCAATTCGATGGCGCCATTGCGCAGCCTGAAGCCGAATTGTTCGTTGCTGTCCACGGTGTTGTTCTCGGTCGTGTCGCGCGAAAAGCGAAAGCTCACGGTGTCTGCGGCCGCGCCGCCGGGCGTGACCTCCACATAGGGATTGGCCAGCACGGGGGCGATACCATCGCCTCGCACACCGGCGTTCGCCGCCGCCCAGTACCCGGCCCGCCGAAGGTCGCGGGTGATGATGTCGGCGGCGCTGCGCAGGTCCTGCATCAACCGGCTTTCGATCAGCAGCAGGCGGTTTTCGCGCAGGTTGCCGGTCAGCAGGCCGGTGCTGGCCGCGACGATGAACAGCCCGACGGCCATGCCGATCAGCAGCTCGATCATCGTCAGGCCGCGCTGGCGCAAGGTGTTCACAGGCTCCAGCACTTTCGATTGGTGTCGGATGAGTTGCTGGTGCCCGCGTCCGGGCCCGATGTGTAGACCGGGTTGGCGCCTTGCATGCTCAGCTTCAACAGCGCGCAGGTCGCGTCGCGGGCTTGCGCGCCGGTGGCGGTTGCCAGCACGTCGTAGCCGCTGGCCGTGTTGCTGGTCACCTGCAGGGTGTAGTAGCCGGCCGAGGTGGTGGCGCTCACACCGATCTGCGCCAGGCTGCCGTAGCTGGTGCTGTTGGAGCGCCAGCGCTCCTGGGCCCACTGGACCTGCATCATCGCCACCACCGCGTCGCTGCGCCGAACCCTTTGCACCTGGTCCACGAACGACGGGTAGGCCACGCCGGACAACACGCCGGCCACCGACAGCGTGATCATCAGCTCGATCAGCGTGAAACCGGCAGCGCCGCGGCGCACGCCCCAGGCCTTGCGCGGATGAGGCAGGGCGGTGGTCGAGGTGCATGGCGTCTGGATTATCGGGGTGGCCGAATCGCCTTGGGAAGGCGCCGAATGAAGCGACGGGTCACGTGAGGCGCGGGGGGTTTGCATGGCGGGTCCTTGGGGGTTCAGCAGGCGCGGTAGCCGGGCATGGTGTTCGACGGCGAGCACGAACGCACCCGCCCCATCACGTTGATGACGTGGTGCACCGCGCGTCCCTGGCTGCCCAGCACCCGCAGCGTTCCGGTCGGGGTGCTGGTGCCGTGCAGCGGGTCGAACAGCACCGAGCCGACGTTGGCCTGCAGGCTCACGCGCTGGGCGGCGGCCAGCACCACGGTCTTGATCTGCTCGGCGCCGCCAGTGCACACGGCCGGGCCGGCGGCGGCGCAGCCGCACTGGGCGCTGAGGCCGGTGTGGATCACGTAGCAGCTGGTGCCGGGATTTGAATGAATGCTCAGGCGCACCGGCTGGTTGCGGGCCACCGCTTCCGAGCGCACGTAGTGGATGTCGGTGGCGAGCTGGGTCGCCGCGCCATCGAGCCGGCGGGTGTCGATCAGGCCTTGCATGCCGGGTGCGGCGCTGGCGCTGATGATGCCGAGCACGGCCATGACGATGCACGCTTCGACCAGCGTGACGCCGCGTTGAGACCCGGGTGTTTTCATGTGCGCTCCGTTCGTTGAACCGATGCCCACACTGTAGAAAACCAGGCCCGGCCGCGCGTCCCCTTGAGGTGGGAAGCGGCGCTCCCTCTTGCGGGGCTCCCCCGTTCGGGGGACGCGATCAAATGTCGCGGATCAGCTGGCGGAATTCGTCCACGTCTTCAAAGCTGCGGTACACCGACGCAAAGCGCACGTAGGCGACTTTGTCGATGCGCTTGAGTTCGCGCATCACCAGTTCGCCCAGGCGCGCGGACGGCACTTCCCGGGCGCCGCTGTTGAGCAGCTTGTCCTGGATGCGCTCCATCGCGGCGTCGATCTGCTCGACGCTGACCGGGCGCTTGCGCAGCGCCAGCGACATCGAGGCGCGAATTTTCGAGGGGTCGAATTCGGCCCGCGTGCCGTCCTTTTTCACCACCGACGGCAGCGCGATCTCAGCCCGCTCGTAGGTCGTGAAGCGCTTGTCGCAACCCTGGCATTTGCGGCGCCTGCGCACCACATCGCCCTCGTCCGACTCGCGCGTCTCGGCGACCTGGGTTTCTTCGAAGCTGCAAAACGGGCAACGCATTCAGCGGTAGACGGGAAAGTCTTTTGTCAAGGCCGCCACCTGGGCGCGCACCGCGGCGAGGGTGGCCTCGTCGTTCGGCTGGTCGAGCACGTCGGCGATCAGGTGGCCGGTCTGGCTGGCCTGCGCTTCGGTGAAACCGCGCGTCGTCATGGCCGGCGAGCCGAGCCGGATGCCGCTGGTGACCATCGGCTTTTGCGGGTCGTTCGGAATGCCGTTTTTGTTGCAGGTCATGTGGGCCGCGCCGAGCAGGTTCTCGGCCTGCTTGCCGGTCAGGCCTTTGGGGCGCAGGTCGACCAGCATCACATGGCTTTCGGTGCGGCCGCTGACGATGCGCAGGCCACGGGCGGTGAGCGTTTCGGCCAGCGTCGCGGCGTTTTTCAGCACCTGTTGCTGATAGACCTTGAACGCCGGATCGAGCGCCTCTTTGAAAGCCACCGCCTTGGCCGCAATCACGTGCATCAGCGGGCCGCCCTGGATGCCGGGGAAGATGGCGCTGTTGATCTTCTTCGCGATCGCCTCGTCGTTCATCAAGATGATGCCGCCGCGCGGGCCGCGCAGGCTCTTGTGGGTGGTCGAGGTCACCACGTCGGCAAACGGCACCGGGTTGGGGTACACGCCGCCGGCAATCAGCCCGGCGTAGTGCGCCATGTCGACCATGAAGATGGCGCCGATGTCCTTGGCAACCTTGGCGAAGCGCTCGAAGTCGATGCGCAGGCTGTAGGCCGAGGCGCCGGCGATGATGAGCTTCGGCTTGTGCTCGTGCGCCAGGCGCTCCATCGCGTCGTAGTCGATTTCTTCTTGGGCGGTCAGGCCGTAGCTGACCACCTTGAACCACTTGCCGCTCATGTTGAGCGCCATGCCATGGGTCAAGTGGCCGCCTTCGGCCAGGCTCATTCCCATGATGGTGTCGCCGGGTTGCAGCAGGCCGAAGAAGACCGCCTGGTTGGCCTGCGAGCCGGAGTTGGGCTGCACGTTGGCGTGCTGAGCGCCGAACAGTTGCTTCAGGCGGTCGATGGCCAGTTGCTCGGCGATGTCGACGAACTCGCAGCCGCCGTAATAGCGCTTGCCGGGATAGCCTTCGGCGTACTTGTTGGTCAGCTGGCTGCCCTGCGCGGCCATCACGGCCGGCGAGGCGTAGTTCTCCGAGGCGATCAGCTCGATGTGCTGTTCCTGGCGCTGGTTCTCGCGCTGGATGACCGACCAGATCTCGGGGTCGACGTTGGCGACGGTGGATTGAACGCGATCAAACATGGTTGGCAGTCCTGTGCGTCAGAAGTCCCGGTGGCGAATTCAGGCATGCGCAAAGTGCATGCGGCCACAAGGCTGCCCAGGCGAACGGCTGAATCGACGCGTGCCCCACACGCCCCGACCGCGCTTCCCGGTGGTACCCCACCTCTGGCCCCAAGAGCGGGGCCACATCGCCAGTCGCGCGGCGCCATCAGTGTAGCCGGCCCCGTGGGCCGCTCTCGCCTCGGGTCCGCCGGTGCCGAATGTCAGTCCAGCAGCGCGATTTGTTCGCCGGTATTGCCCGCAGTGGTGGATGCCGAAGCGGCCGCAGAAGCCGGGGCGGCCGGTTTGGAGCCAAGTTGCGGCGCAGCGCCGCTGGATGTCGACGCAACCAATGCCGCCGTCGGCGCCACTTTCTTGCCGCGCACCACGTCGCGCAGGTGGTTCTGCTCCGAGAGCACCTTGCCCGCGTAGCCGCCGTCGTCGCCCAGCTTGGCCGCGCCAACGTAAAAGCGCAGCCCGGCTTCCAGGCTGCCGGCGCGGGAGATGCATTCCTTGAGCACCTGGACTCCCACGCGAAGGTTGGTGACGGGGTCGAACGCGGCGTGGATGCCACCGAAGGGCTCGTACTTGTCGTCGTGGACCTTCGTCATCACCTGCATCAGGCCCTGGGCACCGACGGCGCTCTGGGCAAACGGATTGAATCTCGACTCGATCGCCATGATGGCCAAAATCAGCGTCGGGTCCAGCCCGACCCGCTGGCCAACCAGCCAGGCCTCTTGCACGAGCCGGCTGATCGGTTCGGGCGCAACCCGATAGCGGCGCGACAGCCACTGCGCCACCGCCGCTTGTTGGCGGTTCAGGTCTTTCGGGTCGATCGCCGTCGCCCGGGCCACGGCGTCGGGCTCGCTGCGCTCGACTGCAGGCGGCTCTTCGAACGGCTCGATGCGCGACTCCTGGCGCGACTGCAGCCACGTCAGCATGTGGGCCTCGGCACCTTGCAGCGCGTCATCCCGGCTGAGGGCGAACAACAGCCCGGCCACCAGCACCAGGCCGAGCAGGGCCAGGGCGCTGTGGCTGACTTCAAGCAGCCCATGGCCGACATCACGCAGGAACACGCTGGCGGATCCCACCGCGCTGCGCTGGGCGGCGTGGGCAGATTCTGTCCATTTTCGAAGCGATTTCATGTCACTCCTTGGTTGGCGCGGGCACCGGCGCAGAGCCAGAACGGCTGGTTCGGTGGTTGCTGGGAGGTGCCGGCGATAATCGTGGATCGCGACCACTGGGCCGGTACTCGTCCGGTGATCGGCTCAGCCATCGGACGGGCAACACGATTGCGTTGCGCCTTCTCGATCCCAACGACGGGATGTACGGGTTTTCCCTGAATCATGCCAGGGTTGCCGCATTCTATGGAGCCCGATTGCGGGAGGTCAACCCAGCCGATGGTTACATTTCAACCGTTTGTATGAAATACCGAGACTTGCGTGAATTTCTGAGCGGTTTGGAGCGCGCTGGGGAACTTCGCCGAATCAGCGAGCCGGTGTCGGTCCGGCTCGAGATGACGGCGCTCAGCGATGCGGTCTTGCGCGCCGATGGGCCTGCCCTTCTTTTTACCCAGCCTGATTCATTCAAGGTGCGTGCGCTCACGAACTTGTTTGGAACGACAAAACGGGTGGCGCTCGGCATGGGCGCTGGCGAGGTGGGCGAACTGCGCGACGTGGGCCGTTTACTGGCCAGCCTGAAGGAGCCCGACCCGCCCAAGGGGCTGAAGGACGCAGGCAAGTTGATACAAATGGGCAAGGCCTTGTGGGACATGAAACCCGCCAAGGTACGCCACGCGCCCTGCCACGACGTGATTCTGCAGGGGTCTGACGTGGATCTCGGCAGCCTTCCGGTGCAGACCTGCTGGCCGGAGGACGCCGGCCCGTTGATCACCTGGGGCCTGGTCATCACCCGTGGGCCGCAGGGCGGCGCCGCAGCGCGGCAGCGCCAAAACCTGGGCATCTATCGGCAGCAGGTCATCGGCCGCCGGCAGGTCATCATGCGCTGGCTGGCTCACCGGGGCGGGGCGCTCGATTTCCGCGACTTCGCGCTCGCCAAGCCGGGTCAGGCGTTCCCGATCGCGGTGGCGTTGGGCGCCGACCCGGCCACCATCCTGGGTGCCGTGACGCCGGTGCCCGACAGCCTGTCGGAGTACCAGTTCGCCGGCCTGCTGCGGGGCAGCCGCACCGAGGTCGTCGACTCGTCGGTCGGCGACGCCGGAGTGATGCTGCAGGTTCCAGCCAGCGCCGAGATCGTGCTCGAAGGCCACATTCCGGTGGCGGCTGCGGGCTTCACCGGTCTCAGCGAACACGGCATCGCCACCAAGGAGATCAAGGGTTATCTGCATGCGCTGGAAGGGCCGTTCGGCGACCACACCGGCTATTACAACGAGCAGGACTGGTTCCCGGTGTTCGAAATCACCCGCATGACCCACCGCGCCGACCCGATCTACCACTCCACCTACACCGGCAAGCCGCCCGACGAGCCGGCGGTGCTGGGCGTGGCGCTGAACGAAGTGTTCGTGCCGATCCTGCAAAAGCAGTTTCCCGAGATCACCGACTTCTACTTGCCACCCGAGGGTTGCAGTTACCGGATGGCCATCGTCAGCATCAAAAAGAGCTACCCCGGCCATGCCAAGCGGCTGATGTTCGGCATCTGGAGTTTTTTGCGCCAGTTCATGTACACCAAGTTCATCGTCGTCACCGACGATGACGTGAACATCCGCCACTGGCCCGACGTGGTGTGGGCCATCACCACCCGCATGGACCCGGTGCGCGACGCCACGCTGGTGGAACACACCCCCATCGACTACCTCGACTTCGCGTCGCCGGTCAGCGGCCTGGGCGGCAAGATGGGTCTGGACGCGACCCACAAATGGCCGGGCGAGACGACGCGCGAGTGGGGGCGGGTGATCCGGATGGACCCGGCCGTCGAGTTGCGCGTGGCCCGGTTGTTGAGCGACGTGTTGAGCTCCTCCGGGTGATTGTTGTAAGCGCGGCTTGATTTCCCCTTGTGTTTTGAAGCGCGGGCTTCTAAGGTTAAGAGGCCTGCACGCAGGTACACACCGGGGCGCAGTCACTGCGCGCCAGGAGCCCCGGACCCTCTACCTCCGGAGCCCCAAATCGGTGGCGTCAGCCACCCACCCCTCCCAGCCTGACGGTCGGGAGGGGTTTGTACTTTCAGGGCCGCGATCTTTCGCCGCTTTCCGGAGCTTAAAGTCCACGCATGGGTGAATTCGCCGTGCGCTGGGTCGGTCCGTGGGTGCGGCAAGTCAGCCCCGCAACGCTTCGCGCCGACTTGCTCGCGGGCATCCTGGGCGCCTTGCTGGTGCTGCCGCAAGGCATTGCGTTTGCGTCGCTGGCGGGTCTGCCGGCCGAGTACGGGCTCTACACGGCGATCGTGCCTTGCGTTGTTGCAGCCTTGCTCGGATCGAGCTGGCATGTCGTATCAGGGCCGACGAATGCCATCTCGCTGGCCCTGTTCGCCACGCTCTCGCCGCTGGCGCTGGCCGGCTCGCCGCGCTACATCGAACTGGCGCTGGCGGTGACGGTGCTGGTGGGCGTGATGCAGTGGCTGATCGGCATTCTGCGGCTGGGCACGATCGCCAACTTCATCTCTCCGTCGACGCTGCGCGGGTTCACCAGCGGCGCGGCTGCGCTGATCGCATTGCATGCGCTGACCGGGCTCGCCGGCCTGTCGGCCGCGCCCAGCCCTGGCATCGCGAGCTTGCTCGGCCACCTGGGCCAGCACTGGCAAGACGCGGTGCCCGCCGCGGTGCTGGTCGGCCTGGCCACCCTCGCGGCGGCGTTGCTGGTGCGCCGATTCCGCCCGCGCTGGCCGGCCATGTTGATGGCGCTGGTGCTGGCCTGCGGATTCGCTTTCGGCCTGAACCACGCCGATCTCGGCGCCCGGTGGGGCCAGGTCGCGTTGACCGGCACACTGACCGACATCTGGCCGCGCTTTCATGTCCCCGCGGTTGATCCGCTGGTCATTCCCGACCTGATCGGCATCGCGCTGGCGTTGACCATCGTCGCGTTGGGCCAGGCAATCGCCATCGCCAAGTCGCTCGCCGAGCGCACCGGCCAGGCCATCGATGCGAACCGCGAATTCACCGGCCAGGGCCTGGCCAACATCGCCGGTGGATTCTTTTCGTCCTACGTGGCGTGTGGTTCTCTGAACCGCTCGTTGCCCAACCTGGAAGCCGGCGCGCGCACGCCGCTGGCAGCCGTCTTTGCGTCGGCCTGGCTGCTGGCCTTGCTGGCGGTGAGCGCGCCGCTGCTGGCCTTGGTGCCGCTGCCGGGCGTGGCCGGGCTGCTGATCCTGGTGGCCTGGCAGCTCTTCGACTGGCCGAGCTGGCGCCGTTTGTGGCGCCTCAGCCGGGAAGATTTTTTCATCGCCCTGGCGACGCTGGCGGCCACCGTCACCATCCGGCTGGAGCTGGCGATTTTGCTGGGCACGCTGCTGTCGCTGGTGGCCTTTGTGTACCGCACTTCCAAACCGTCGATGCGGGTCATGGGGTTCAACTCGGTCACGGCCGAACGGCCGTTTGTGGTGCGGGCACAGGCGCCGCACCCGCTGCCCGAGTGCCCGCAGCTGAAGCTGATCCGCATGGAAGGCGAGGTCTACTTCGGTGCGGTGGCCCACGTGGGCGACCAGCTGCGCGAGTTGCGCGCCGCTCCTGAAGGTGCCAAACATCTGCTGGTGATGGTCAAGAGCATGAACTTCATCGACCTTGCCGCCGCGGAGTTGTGGCGCAACGAACTGCTCGCCCGGCGCCAGGCCGGCGGGGACCTCTACTTTCACCGCCCGCGGCCACCGGTGCTGGAGCTCTGGCAGCGGACCGGCTTCATCGCCGAACTCGGCGAAGACCACATCTTTGCGACCAAGCGCGCGGCGATCGCCACCATCTTCGACCGGCTCGACCGCAGTGTCTGCGCGCGTTGCACGGTCCGGCTGTTTGAAGAATGCAGCCGGCTGCCTGCGCCGGTTTTCCTAGATAGCAGTGAGGATTGACGCAGTGCGGCGAGAGTCGCAAGATCGTTTGCACTCCGTTACCGAAAGGCTGTTGTGAGACCGCTCCGCCAGAACCTGATCATTGCGCTGACCGCGCTGACCGCGCTTGCCGCGTTCGCCCACGCCGGCGCGCAGGCGCAGGGCGCGGTGGTGGGCATTCTCGAAGGCAAGGCCACGCTGGTCCGGCAGACCTCCAAGCTGGCCCTGGCCGAGGGTGCGACGCTGCAGAACGAGGACATCGTCGAGACCGCCGCGGCGAGCTTCGTGCAGGTCGAGTTCGCCGACGGTGGCCGCATCGGCATGGGTCCGCAGTCTCGCTTGATGTTCGCGCCGCGCGGGCCGGCGCGCGGCCCGCGCCTGTACCTGCTGCAAGGCTGGGTCAAGTGGAGCCAGCCGGCCGACCGGCCCGCGCCGGGAGACCTGATGACGCCGCAGTTCGAAATCGGCCCGGTCAGCGGAGCCACGATTCTGATGTCCAGTGCCCAGGAGCTCGCCGCGTTCACCGAGACCGGGTCCGCCAAACTGACCGAGCGAGGCCTTGCCCGCACCGCGCTTCAGCTCGCTGCGGGCGACTTCTTCAGCGCGCGCCCCGGCGACAAGCCCACCGTGGTCAACCGGCCGGCGCCCGAGTTCCTGGCGCAGATGCCGCGCCCGTTCCGCGATCCGCTGCCCAGCCGGGCGGCCAAGTTTCGTGACAGCGTGATCACGCTCAGGCCCTTGGGCGACGTGGCCTATGAAGAC
The DNA here is from genome assembly GCA_031415135.1 of Methylibium sp. GTDB lineage: Bacteria > Pseudomonadota > Gammaproteobacteria > Burkholderiales > Burkholderiaceae_C > LGRD01. Next base: position 92,118 of record JANORB010000078.1, on the reverse strand, counting down.
ATCGCCGCCTGGCTGAGCGCCGAACCGGGCCTGCGCCTGCCGCTGGTGGAGCGCTGGCGGCCGCGGCTGCGCGACAAGGCTTTCCGCGCGGCCATGATCGCCAACCTCGCGGCCCACCCGGAATGGGATCCGCTGGTGTTCCCTGAAAAGGCGGCAAAAAAACGTGCCGACGAAAAACGCGCCCGCGACGCCAAGGCCGCTGCGGCGGCGGCAGCGGCGGCCTCGGCAGCCGCCACGTCGGCGGCGCGTTCACCCAATTGAACCGCCAAGCCGGGGCGAGCAACCCATCGCCACGGACAAATGGAGGACTCCATGCGCTTGCTGCTCAAATTCAACTTCATCTTCGCCCTGGTGTTCGTGGCCGGGTTGCTGGGGTGCGGCTACCTGTCCCGCGAGCTGCTGCAGCGCAACGCGCAGGACGAGATTCTGGAGAATGCGCGTTTGCTGATGGAGAGCTCCATCGCCGTGCGCAACTACACCGCCAGCCAGATCGGCCCACTGTTGCAGACGCAGCTGAAATACACCTTCCTGCCGCAAGTGATACCGGCCTATTCGGCCACCGAGGTGCTGCATGCGCTGGCCAAGAAGTACCCCGACTACGGCTACAAGGAGGCCACGCTGAACCCCACCAACCCGCGTGACCGCGCGGTCGAATGGGAGGCCGACATCGTCAACCGCTTTCGCGGCAGCCCCGACACGGCCGAGTTGCACGGCGAGCGCGACACCCCCCTGGGCCGCATGCTCTACATCGCCCGGCCGCTGAAGATCACCAACCCGGCCTGCCTGGAATGCCACAGCACGGTCGAAGCCGCGCCCAGGACCCTGCTCGACAAGTACGGCCCCGCCAACGGCTTCGGCTGGAACTTGAACGAGATCATCGGCGCCCAGGTGGTGTCGGTGCCGATGGCGCTGCCGCTGGCGCGCGCCGAAAAGACCTTTCGTGTCTTCATGATCTCGCTCGGCAGCGTGTTCGTGGCGATCGCCGTGTTGCTCAACCTGATGCTGTGGCTCACCGTCATCCGGCCGGTGACCCGCTTGTCCAAGCTGGCCGACCGGGTCAGCCTGGGCGAGATGCAGGCGCCTGAATTCAATGCCGGCGGGCGCGACGAAATCGGTGTGCTCGCGGCCTCGTTCACGCGCATGCGCCGCAGTCTCGAGCAGGCGATGAAAATGCTCGACGGATAAGCCCGACGATGAACACCCCGCATCCCGAACGCCTCGGTCGCTATCCCGTCAAGGGAGTGATCGGCGCGGGCGCGATGGGGGTGGTCTACCTCGGCTTCGACCCCGAGATCAACCGGCCGGTGGCCATCAAGACCATCCGCAAGCACCTGCTCGCCGCCGACCAGCAAGACTCGACCGTGGCGGCGCGCTTTCGCCTGGAGGCGCAGGCGGCCGGGCGCTTGAGCCACCCCGGCATCGTGACCGTGTATGACGTGGGCGACGACGCCGAGTGCGCCTACATCGCGATGGAATATGTGGCCGGCCAAAGTCTGCGCGAGTACCTGTCGCGCGGCTGGCGCTTCACCACGTCGGAGGTGGTCTCGCTGCTGGTCCAGTTGCTCGACGCGCTGGGGGCGGCCCACGCCAAGGGCGTGCTGCACCGCGACATCAAGCCGGCCAACCTGATGATCACCGAGGGCGGCTTGTTGAAGGTCACCGACTTCGGCATCGCCCGCATCGAGTCGACCCAGTTCACCCGCACCGAATCGGTCCTGGGCTCGCCCGGCTACATGGCGCCCGAGCAATACGTGGGCGGCGAGGTCGACCGGCGGGTCGACCTGTTTTCGGCCGGCGTCGTGCTGTACCGATTGCTCACTGGGCGGATGCCCTATTCCGGCAACGACCAGGCCGTGATGTACCGGGTGGTCTACGGCGAACCCGACCCGCTGTGCAAGGACGCCGGCGACGCCGCGCTGGCGCCGTTCGAGCCGATCCTGCAGAGCGCGCTGGCGCGCCAGCCGGCGCAGCGGTTCGCGTCGGCCGCGGAATTCCGGCAGGCGCTGGAGGCCATCGCCGCGTCGGGCTGGACGCCGCAGGCATTGGCACCGGATCGGCTGATCGCGCCGGCCAACCTGGGCCTGGCGCCGCCCCCGCCCGGCCCGACGTCGTCGGTGCCCATCCCGACCGGCTGGAACGAGGCCACGCTGGCCGGCATCGAGCGCGAACTGGCGCAGATCGTCGGCCCGATCGCGAAGATCCTGGTGCGCCGCACCGCGATGCAAACCAGCACGCTGGAGGCCTTGCGCCAGCGCGTGGCGGTGCATATTCCCGACCTGCAACGGCGCGAGAGCTTTCTGGCCGCCGCGGTTTCCACCTCGTCATCGTCGAACCCGCGCACCCGCACCCTGCACAGCGGTTTCCGCGAGAGCGAGCCGATGCTGGTCGACACCGGCGCACGGTTGACACCGGCCGACATCGAGAAGGCCGCCGCAGTGATGGTCGACCGGCTGGGCCCGATCGCCAAGGTGTTGGCGCGGCGCTGCGCCGCCAAGGCCACCAGCCGCGATCAGTTCGTCGAGATGATCCTGCAGCAGGTGGGCCAGAACGTCGATCTGGCGGCCTTGAAGGCCCAGCTGTGGAAGTCGTGGGTGTGAGCGCTGCCGGGAATGCCGGCGTCGAGGGGGCTGTGCGGGAGGTGGCAATGTGTTGATCGCGCTGCAGCTCGTGGGCACGCCGCAAGGGCCGGCCCGCGACGAACCGGTGCGCAGATTCGAAGATGAGCAGGTCACGATCGGCCGCGCACCCAATTGCCAGCTGGTGCTGCCCGATGGCCTGCGCATCATTTCGCGCCACCACGCCCGGCTCACGATGCAGCGCGGCGAGGTGCTGCTGACCTGCCTGAGCGCCAGCGCGCCGGTGCGGGTCAACGAGTCGAGCGTGCAGCACGGCGGCACGCTGCCGGTGGGCGACGGCGATGTCATCCACATCGGCGGGTTCGACTTGCGTCTCAGCACCGAGACCGCCGCCCCCGCTGCCGCGCTGGCACCGCCCCCGCCCGCTTCCGCACCCGCGTCCGCACCGGCGCCCGCGCCCGAGCCTGCGCCAGCCTCTGCGGCCGTGCCTGCGCCGGTGCGACACGGTCGCGCGAGGCTGGACGAATGGTTCGACCTCGAACCCGCGGCGGCGCCGGTCGAGCCGGCCGTGAGGGGGTCGACCGCGCGGGCTCCCGCTGAGGCGGTCGACCTCGACCTGCGCTCGGGCGCCTACAGCGCCGGCGCGCAGGGCGCCGAGTTGCGTGTTTTCGAATCCTTGCAACAAGTCCTCGAGGGCCGCGCCGAACCGGCCGCTGAACCGCTGCCGCCGGAGCCTCCCACCCCTGCCGCGCCCGCACCGGCCGATGCGGCGCCCGAGCTGGCGGCGCTCCACGACGAAGAGCGCCACGCCCTGATGCTGGCTTTCCTGGAGGGTGCCGGGCTGGCCCACCGCACCGGCATCACCAGCGCGCAGTTGCTGGCGCCGATGGAACTCAGCCCGGCCTGGATGCGCAACATCGGTGAACTGCTGCGCGCCAGCGTGGAAGGCGCGCTGGCGTTGCTGCACAGCCGCTCCACCGTCAAGCGGGAGATGCGCGCCGAGGTGACCGTCATCGCGCGGCGGCGCAACAACCCGCTCAAGTTCGCGCCCGACGCGCTGGCGGCAATGGCGCACCTGGTCGCCGCCAAGCGCTCACCCGGTTTCCTGGAGCCGGTGGCGGCGCTGAAAGACGCGCACGAAGACCTGTTGGTGCACCACCTCGCCGTGGTGGCGGGCATGCGCGCGGCCATGTTCGAACTCATCTCGCGGCTCGGGCCCGACGACATCGTGCGCGAAGCAGGGCCCGCCAAGGGATTGAGCACCACGCTGCCGGCCTTGCACGACGCCGCGCTGTGGCGCCGCTATCGCCAGCGGCATGCCGAGATGACGGCGCGGCTGGACGATGATTTCGAGACCGTCTTCGGGCGCGAATTCACCAAGGCCTACGAAGCCCAGGCGCGCCGGGTGCGCGAACAGGCGCCGCCCGACGACACCCATTCCTGAGCCCGCCGTGGCGGCCTTTCGGGTTCTTCAGGCCGGGTCGCCGGGCAGCGCCAGGATGTCCAGCAGCAACTCGACATGCGGCGGCCAGCTGTCGCCCAGCGGCAGCGGGGTGGCCCCCGGGGCGGGCTCGCTCCACCACAGCGAGTGGGTGCCGGGGCTGTTGCGCAACAGGTCGAGCGGCGATTGCTGCGGGCGCGCCGGCGCGCCGCCCGGCGGTGCCTCGACCCGCATGGCCACCCGCGCGGCCACGCGCTCCGGCGCGAACACCGGCCCCAGGTCGCGCAGCACCGACTCGAAGTTTTCGACCGCACGCGGGTCGTTCACGTCGGTCGCATCGAATGCCGCATCCGCCATCCGCGCCAGCGCGGCTTCGATGTCGAGCCAGCCCAGCAACGGCAGGCTGTGAGCGTCCAGGCGCTGCGCCACGGTCAACGGAAACGCCCGGCCGACGCGGTCGTGCGACGGCACCAGCACGCCGGCCCAGGGCAGGTGGGCCTGGCCTTCCGGCCAGGCCATGAAGCGCCAGGCCGGGAAGGTCTGCAGGCGGCGATCGAATTCGGCGCCAGCCCAGCGTTGTGAGGCCTGCTTGATCCCGCGCAGCAGCCAGCGGTCCCAGGCGCGCACCTGGCCCGGCGACAGCCCGTGGCTGACAAAGTCACCGCGCGCCGGCACCTTGCCGTACCAGGCTGTCTCGCCCGGGGGAGCGGTGGGCGTCGAGGCGCGCCTTGTCATGGCCGCGGCTCCGGGCAACGAAACGAGGCCAGGCCGGCGAGCGCGGCGGTCGACCCCGCGCCCTGCAAGCCCAGGTCCAGCACCAGCCTGCGCCCCTGCAAGACCACGCCGACGCGGCTCAGTGCCGCGCTTTCACCGCGCTCCCACGGCGTGCGCGTCAGCACGCGCAGCAAGGCCCACGGTCCTTCGTGGGTCTCGCCCGCCAACCCGGTTGCGCGCACGCTGATGCGCTGCGCGCCGGCCGGCCCGGGCCAGGTGAAATTGCGCTGCACCCGAGGGCCGTTTTCGTAGCGCATCGGCTGGCCGTCGATGTCGATCGAAAACTCCTCCAGCGCGGCGTCCATCTCGATCGGCCGCAGGCTGAACCGAAGCCTGGGCATCGGTGTGCCGGGGGTGAAAAACACGCGCCGGATGTCCTCGACCCGCACGAACGTGCGCAGCAGCGACTCGCCGGCCACCGCTTGCCCCTCGCGGTAGCGCCAGGGCCGGCTGGCGCTGTCCACATGGGGCTGGAGTTCCTTGCGGAAGAACACGTCCAGCACACCGTCAGGGCCGAACAGGCGGGCAAACTCGGACAGGCTCACGTCGTTCTGCCTGGCTGTCGCAGCGAACGGGTAGCGGTTGGTGGTCAGGGCGCGGCACTGATGGGCCACGTCGTCCAGGCGCGCCGCAAGGCCTTGGCGCAATGCGGTTTGCTGAGCTGCCAGCAGTGCCTCGGCCAGCGTGGCCCAGATGGCGCCGAACGGAGGCGGCGCGCCGCCGGCCTCTTGCTGCAGGGCCTGCGCCGTGGCGGCGGCGCCGGCATCGTTGCCGGCCGCGAGCGTGAACCGCGCGACCGCGCCGAGCACCCGGTCGATCGCCACCGGCCCGGGCCCGCCCGCGTAGGCCCGCAACGCGGCGAAGCGCTCGGCCAGCACCGCGTCGGCCGTCCTGGCCAGCGGCTGGGGCGGTGCGCCCGGGGCCAGGCCCTGCAGGCTCAGTTCGCTGCGCGCCAGCTCCAGCAGTTTGCGCAGCGGCGAGTCGGTCGCGGCCAGCTGGGTGTTCAGGCGGGCCAGCGCATCGGCATCGGCCGGCCGGTGCAATTGCCAGGCTTCGAGCGCGCTTTGCCACTGGTCGGCATAGGCCAGCGCGTACAGCCGGGCCACTTCATTGGTCGCCGCGGCGCGCGCCGCCGGGTCGCTGTGCGGGCCGGCGGCTGCCTGGCCAAGAACCCATTGTTCCTCCGTCACGAGTTGCGCCAGCAAGGCGTCCACGCGCGGCAGCACGCGGGTCGTGAAACCCTCGCGGGTAAAGAGCACATTGACCGAGCCGGGCGCCGGCTTGCCCGGCCGCGGGTCAAACAGCAGCGCAAAGCCCGGCCCCAGCCAGCTGTCCAGCCGCCGCGGTGGCTCGGCGGCGGCATCGTGGATCAGCTGCGTCAGCACCCGGCGCGGCAGCGGCACGGCAACCAGTGCCTTGCGCGCGGCCTGGACCGTGGGCTCGTCGACGGCGACGGCGTCCTGGAACGCATTGCGCTCCAGCAGCGCATCCACATGGCGCAGCCATTCGTCGCGCTGGGCCGCGTCGACCGGCGCGTCGGGCCCGCGCGCGAAGCTCTGCGCCGCCCAGGCGCGCACGGTGGCGCGGTCCAGCCGCCGCGGCTGCACCAGCATCAGATAGGTCTTGAGCGTCTGATAGCGTGCGCCCGGGTCGGCTTCGGCCTGCCTCAGTTCGGCGGCGAGCCGGGCCGCCAGCACCGGCGCCAGCGTGTTGGCCAGCACGCGCTGGTACGTCTGCTCGGACGAGCGCGCCAGCCGCGCGCCCTGGAACAGGCCGAAGCCATGACCGGCCGGTGCCGCGTCGGCGCCCGCACCACCGTGGCGCGGCAGGTCTCGCAGCACCTCGTACAGCGGCAGCCAACGGGTCGACGACTGGCTCGGGCTGCCCGCCTGCGCGGCTTGCTGCGCCAGTTGCTGCACGCGTTTGCCCACGCTGGCGATGTGGGCGCGGTTGTTGCCGTAGCTGAGCACCCAGCCGCCGATCAAGCCGAGCATTCCGGCCGCGGCCACACCGCCGGCCACGCCCCACACCCGCCGCTGGCGCCGCAGGCGCTGGAGGTTGCCGCCGGCGAGCGCGGCTTCCTGGATCACCACGCCTTGCAGCAACTGGTTCAGGAAGTAGGCCTTGCCCCGGCCGTCTGGCCGCGGCAGCGCGCGCGTGGGCACGCCGTGGTGGCGCGCAATCGCGCCGAGCACCCGGTCGATCGGGTTGCCCTCCTGGGTGCCGCTGCTGAGGTACACGCCGCGCAGCGGCTGGCGCGGCGGCCGGTCGGCCTGGGCCAGCGCCTGCTGCACGAAGCCCGCCAGCGCCGGTATCAGCGCTTCGAGCTGGGCGCCGAAGTGATAGATCGGCGAGCGCCGCGCCAGGGCCGATTCTTGTTGCAGCCGGCCCAGCGTGATGGCGTGAATGCGTTCGACCAGCAGGCGCAAGTCCGCGTCCAGCGCGTCGTGCGCTTCGGGCGCCGCGCCGGCCTGTGCGCGCCCGCCTGCGTCGTCGTGCCAGGCCAGCGTCGTGCCCCACACCTGCGCGCGCTGCTCGCCATCCAGCACCTCGAAGAACTCGGTGAAGCCGGCCAGCAGGTCGGCCTTGGTGACCAGCACGTAGACCGGCAGCGACAGCCCCAGCTCGGCGCGCAACTCCTGCAGCCGCGCGTTCACCGCGGCGCACTGGCGCGCCAGCTCCGGCCCGCCGGCCAGCAGGTCGGGCACGCTCACCGTGACCAGCACGCCGTTGATCGGCTGGCGCGGCCGGTGCTTGAGCAGCAGGGCCAGGAAGCTGCGCCATTCGCGCGCATCGGCGGCGGCGTCGCTGTCTTGGGTGGTGTAGCGGCCGGCGGTGTCGATGAACACCGCCTGCTGGGTGAACCACCAGTCGCACTGGCGGGTGCCCGCCACGCCCCGAACCGGCGCCGTGCCCAGCTTGTCGGCGAGCGGAAAGCGCAGCCCCGAATTCAACAACGCCGTGGTCTTGCCGGCGCCCGGCGCACCGATGAACAGGTACCAGGGCAGCCGCACCAGTTGCTGGCGCCGCCGCCACCAGCGCAGCAAGGGTGCGCCGGTGGGAGCGTCCAGGCCGTCGCGCAGCAGAGCCAGGGCCTGCTGGAATCGCGGCGCCAGGGTTTGAGCGCCGCCGGGGGGTTGCAGCACATCCACCAGCGCGGCATTGCGCCGGCGCATCAGCCACTGCTGCAGCGGCCCGGCCAGCACCAGCGCGGCGCCGGCGGCCAGCAGCACGACCAGCCGGGCCGACTGCGTTTCGAGCGGGCGCACGTCGGCGATGGCCACCAGCGGCCCGCCGAACCAGACCAGCAGCGCAAAGCCCAGCACATTGACCGTGCCTTGCAGGGCAGGGGAGGCGGCCTTCATGGGTACAGCGTGATCTCGATCAGGCTGCGCCTGCCGGCAGCACCCGCAGGGGCGGCCGTCTCGATCGGCGCTGCGACCCGGCCCTCACTGGCCACCTTGCCGGCCGCCACACGCCGCTGCAGCACCTGGGCCACGTGGCGCGCCCATTCGTCGGCCAGCTGCGAGGCCGAGGGCACGCGCGCCGGGCGCGCCGCATCCGGTTGTGCGTAGGCTGTCACGAGCACCCGCCCGCCACCGCCAGCGAGCGCCTGGGCCACCCGCTCCAGCAGCGGCAGGCCGGTGGCCGCGACCTGGGTCGTGTCGGGCGGGAACAAGGCGTCGGCGGGCACCACGACCAGGCTGCGGTGGGCCTCGTCGCGCACGCTGATCTGGCCCGCCTGCAGGTCAGCGGCCAGCGCGGCAGCCATGCGCCCGGCGGCCACGCTTGCCGATGCGCCGGGTGCCGGCACCACCGGCTGCGCCACCCCAATGGCCGGCGCCACCACCGGGTTGCCGGAACGGCTGGCCTGCTCCAGCCCCTGCAGCGACGCAAAAACCTGATCGACCTGTGCTGCCAGCAGCCACTGGCTGGTGCTGTACACGCCCAGCCCGGCCAGCGCCACCAGCATCAGCCCGGCCAGCGCCAGGCGCCGGCCCTGGCCCGGCTTGCGCGCAGTCAGCGCCGGCTGCCAGCGCAGCGACAACGGCGCCGCCAGCGGCGTGGCGTCGAGCGCCAGCAACTGGGCCAGCCGTGCGCGCAGCGCAGCGAGCTGGCGGGCGCCGTCGCCGTCGTCCTGCCAGCGCCCTTGCAGCCCCAGGCTCAGGCAGACGTGAAACAGCTCCAGCAGCGGCCGGTCGGCCTCCGGGTGCAGCATCAGCCGGTCGAGCAATTGAAAGACGCGCGCGCGGCCGTCGGGCTCGTCATGGAACTGCAGCAACAGGCTGCTGGCCGGCCAGGTCGGCGCGGCCCAGGTGTGGGGCGAAATCACTTCATCGAGCCACACGCACAACAGGTAGCTCGCGGCGGTGACGGTGCGAGCGTCGCACCCTGCTTCGCCAAGCTCGCGCTCGAAGCGCTCCACCGCGCCACCGAGCGCCGCCGCGGTCTCGCCGGGTCTGGCCGGCACGGCGCTGCGCAGCTGCGTGGCCAGCGCGATCAGCGGCCGCGCGCAGCGGTGCAGGGCGGCGGCCCAGCGGTGCGGCGGCGGGTCGGCGGCTTGCATGGGGCCGAGATGGGGCCGAGTCAAGCGGCGAGCGCGATGCTCACCCTGCGCGCCCCGGCGTCGATGCGCACCGGCAGCGGCGCCGCCGTGGTGGGGCCGCCGGCGGCCAGCGGCAGCAGCGCTTTCCAGCCCTCGCCGTCGGGCTCGCGGTAGGCCACCAGCACACCGATGGCGCGCGCGGTCGATGCGATGTCGAGCGGCAACTGGTAAGACTCGCCCGGTGACAGCTTCAACTTCTGGTGGTCCAGCAACTCGGGCCCGAGCACCGCTTCCGCGTGTTCGTACAGCGCATCGAACGTGGCGCGCTGAAAGCCGGCCGGGTTGCGCAACACGAACACCGACAGCGCACTTTTTCGCGGCTGGTTTTTCGAGTCCGGGTTCAGGGCCTGATCCGCGCGGATCGTGATCTTCACGCTGCGCGCCGGCTGCACGAAGTCGACCGTGCCAGCGGCTGCGGCCCGGCCGGTGTTGAAAATGAACTCGGTGGTCAGGCTGCTCGCGGCCATGGGCGACTGGGCCTGGCGGGTCTCCAGGCCCACTTGCGCGCTCACCTTCCTGAGCATGGTTTCGACATCCTGGCCGGCCACCGTCATCTCCCTGGCCAGGTGCTTGGTGTAGACACTGTTGCCGTTGGGCGGGCCGTCCTCGGCCGGCCGGTTGGGCAAGGACGCGCTGGCGATCAGCACGCCGCTGTCGATGGTGGCCGACCCCTGCACCGAGGCCAGGCCGGCGGTCAGCGCCGGCACGCGATTGCGGCCGGCGGCGTAAGGCGTGTCGCGGCAGGCGTCGATGAACAGCAGCCGCACCCCGCCGCCGTCGCGATGCAGCAGTTGCCGGATCAGCGAGCCATCGAGGTTGATCGAGTTCTGTTCCACCCAGTCCGGGTCGGCCAGGTTCTGGATGTCCACCGGCAGCAGGAAGTTGCTGCCGCGGATCTGCACCGCATGGCCGGCGTAATAGAAGACCACGTCGGCGGCGGCGGGTATCTGCTTGCCGAACTGCAGCAGCGCCTGCACGAAGTCGGCCCGCTTCAGATCATTGCCCTGCGTGACGTTGAAGCCGAGCTGGCGCAGTGTCTTGGCGATCAGGTTGGCATCGTTGACGGGGTTGTTCAGCGGCGCTTCCGGGTACTGCGCGTTGCCGATCACCAGCGCCAGGCGCGGCGGTTGCGCCTGCGCCCGCGCGAGCCGCAGCGGTGCGCAGACCGCGCTCAGCGCGGTGGCGTGGATCGAAACCAGCAGGCGGCGGCGGAGCATGTGTCTCGGTGGCGTGGATCAAGCGGCGTGGCATCGGATTGTTGAGCAAAACACCTTCACGACGAAGCCCCTTGCCTTGGCGCGCGGCCTGCCGGCAGGGGTTGCGTCCACAGCCTTGAGGGTGAATGGCGGCGCCGGCTCAAGGCCTCTGTGCCATCAGCTCGGCCAACTCGCGCGCAAACCGCGCCGGCTCGGTGTAGTGCGGTGAATGCCCGGCGCGTTGGAAGGTCGACACCCGCGCGTGAGGCACGGCGCCGCGGTACCAGGCCTCGAGCGGCAGCCCCGCATAGTGCGGGCTGCGCCCACCCAGCACCACCAGCAGCGGCAGGTTCAGGTTTGCCATCAGCGCGCGAAAGTCGGCCGTTGCGAGCGACTCGGCCAGGTCCAGCAGCGGCGCCACCTCGACGTGGTTCAGCCAGCGCCGCAACAGCCGGCCCAGCGGCGCCTGCGCGGCCAGCCGCGGCCGCAGCCAGGCACCGGCCATCGACTCGGCCTGGCGCAGCACGGTCTCGGCCAGGTCGACCCGCGCCCCGGCGATCAGGCCGCCCAGCATGTCGGCGCTGCAGCCGCCGAACAGACCCAGGCGCCATTGCGCGTCGGTGACGATGCGCGGCGACTGGTCGACCACGCCGACGGCCGCCACACGCGCGGGCCCGAACTGGCTCAGGTAGTGCATCACGGTCAGCGCGCCCATCGAGTGGCCCACCAGCGTCACGCGGTCGAGATCAAAGTGCTCCAGGAGCTGGTGCAGGTCCAGCGCGAGCCGCGCCAGCGTGATCGGCAAATGCCGCTCGGTGCGGCACTGGCCGTGGCCACGCGCGTCCCAGGCGAAGACGCGATGGCTGCGCGCCAGCCGCCTGGCCACCGGCATCCAGTGTTTGTGCGAGCACCCCAGCCCGTGCACCAGCACCACCGGCGGGCCGTGGCCGGTGACGCGCACCGGGATCGATTGGCCGTCGTCGGTGGCGTAGCGCACCAGCCGCGCGTCGTCACTGTGATGCGTGCCCAGCAGCCCGAGGTTGCGCAACGCGCCCAGCAGGTTCGCAATTCCCGTCAACCGCCGAGGGGAAGCCTCAGGGGGTTCGGGGGGAGGGGTCATGAACTCAGGTCTTGGGTCGCGCAGCAGCGTGCATCGTACGACGCCGCCTGATGCGATCGAGCGGGCCATGAAGGTTTGAACCCGGCCGAACGGAGCTGCAACTCAGGGGCAGATGGCAGGCAAACCAGCCGAAACGCCGAAACCCATACCTCATCAGCACTCACGAGTTCACCATGAAGCGTGTCGAAGACGAGCGGTCAAACCGCTCGGCTATATTGTTCCCATGCCACCTGAGCTGGGCCAGTCCATGAGCGATCGCTTCAATGAATTGCTGCCCTGGTACGTCAACGGCACGCTGGACGAAGCCGACCGTGCCTGGGTCGAGCAGCACCTGGCCGAGCACGTCGAGGCGCGTGAGGAACTGGATTGGTTCCGCTCGCTGCAAACCCAGATGCGGCAGGATGTGCCGGCCGTGCCGCAAACCATCGGCCTGGCGCGCACGCTGCATTTGATCCGCGGCGACCGCCCGACCCTGGCCGAACGGGTCACCGGCTTTTTCGCGTCACTGGGCATGCGGCCGGGCATGGCGCTGGCGGGTGTGGCGCTGATGGCGGTGCAGGGCGGGGTGATCCACCAGCTGCTGCAGCCCGGGCAGGGCGATTCGGTTGAGATCCGCGCGCTGGGCGCTCCGCGCGTCGAGACCGGCGCGCTGCTGAAGCTCAACTTCGCGCCGGGCACGCGAGAAATTGACATCCGCATGGCGCTGGTCGCGGTGCAAGGCAACGTGGCCGCCGGGCCGGGACCGCAAGGCGACTACTTCGTGCGCGTGCCGGCGGGCATGGAAGCCGCGAGCGTGGACCGCCTGAAGGCCAATGCCGCCGTCAGCAGCGTGGCGCTGGCGGCGGTGCTGCCCAAGCGCCCTTAGCAAAGGGCGTTCGCGCGGGGTTCACGCCCGCGCGACTCATCAGGCAACCTCCGTGCTGCGCTGGGGGAGACGGTTTGAACCGTTTGGCGATGTCCTGCAACTGATGGATATCGGGTTCAACACCTCAACCCGCCACCCCAGGGGCCCAGCATGACCGACAGCATTCCGCGTCCCGCAGGCAAGGCGATTGACTGAACCGACCTGCCGCCGGCTGCAACTCAGAGTCATCACCCCATTCCTTTCGAGAGACCGCCATGTCACGCCAACTGCTGATCGTCGCCCTGTTCGTCGCCGGTGCCGTCACCTGCGCCGTCACCCAAACCGCCTGGGCCGCCCCGCAAGAAGAGATGCTGTACTACCGCGACGGGGTGCGCATCGACCCGGTCGAGGTCCAGCGCATCCTGGCCGGCCCCGGCCTGAAGCGGTCGATCCGGCTGTTGCCGGAGGCCTCGCGCGACGAGCCGCCGGCGGCCGTCACGCTGTCGGCCAAGTCCCATGCCGCGGGGGGTGGCGGTGCCGGTGTGGCCACGGCGTCGCCGGTCGCCACAGTGGTGGCCGAACTGGCGCCGACGCGCAGCCAGCCCGAATCGATTGCGCTGCCGGTGCAGTTCGCGTTCGACTCGGCCGACATCCTGCCGCGTGCCCGCACCCAGCTCGACGCGGTGGCGCAAGGCATCAAGCTGCTGCCGGCGTCGCGCAGCGTGCTGATCGAAGGCCACACCGACGCGCTGGGCGCGCACCAGTACAACCTGCAGCTCTCGCGCCAGCGGGCCGAGGCGGTCAAGCGCTACCTGGTGACCGAACACGGCCTGGACGCACAACGCCTGAAGACCATCGGCTTCGGTGAAGACCGGCCGATGGACGGCGAAGACGCGAGCAAGCCGGAAAACCGGCGCGTGCAGTTCCGCGGCGCTTGAGTGCGGTCCGGGTGTGAGCACCACCGCCTTCGCAGAATTGCGGTTGGAACCCGGCACCCCGGAGAGATACCATGGACCGCATTGCCCCTCAAGGAAACGCCGGGCCGTCCCAGGTTTCCTTGACCCCCTCGGGGGGCGGGCTGGGCGCAGCCCAGCCCTGGGGGCCCAACATCCTCCCCGGAGCGACGGCGCCATGGAACCTGCCGAGATTGCCCAGTTGCTCGAACGCATCGCCAAGCAGGACGAAAGTGCGTTCAAGCAGCTCTACAAGGCCTTCAGCCGCAAGCTGTATGCCTATGCCCTGCGGCAGATGAACGACCCGGCCGCAGCGGAGGAAATCGTGTCCGACACCTTGCATGAAATCTGGGTCCACCCCACGCGCTTTCGCGGCGAGTCGCAGTTCAGCACCTGGCTGATCGGCATTGCCCGCTACAAGACGCTGATGCGCCTGCGCTCGGGCCGCGCCGAACCGCAGAAGGACGATGTGGACGACATGGCCGAGGTGCTGCCGTCCGACGAAGCCGGCCCGTTCGAGCTGATGGCCGGTCGGCAGCGCGAACACAACGTGCGGCACTGCATGGAAAAGCTGAGCCACGAACACCGCGAATGTGTGCACCTGGTGTTCTTCGAAGGCATGTCGCTGGGCGAGGTGGCCTTGACGCAGGCCTGCCCGGAAGGCACCGTCAAGACGCGGATGTTTCACGCCCGCCAGAAATTGCGCAACTGCCTGAGCCTGATGCTGAAAGCCGAAGGCCACAAGACAACCGGAGAAGGATGATGGACCGACAATTTCTCGAACTGCTGCCCTGGTACGCCAACGGCACCCTGGCCGGCGCGGACCGCGCGCTGGTGGACGGCGTGCTCAAGCGCGATGCGCGCGCCGGCACCGAGCTGCAATGGCTGCAGCAACTGCGGCAGCGGGTGCAGGCCGGCTTTGACGATTTGCCCGAGGTGTCGGACGAAATTGGATTGGAGCGCACGATGCGGCGCATCCATGCCGACGCCGCGGTGGAGCAGGCAGCCATCGCCAAGGCCACCGCCGCACAAGCCGTGGCGGCACCGAAGTCCCAGCGCGCGGCGCCGCGCGCCACCAGCCTGACCGAACGTGTGCGCGGCTGGTTCGAAGGCATGCGCCTGTCGCCCGCGTTTGCGATGGCCGCGCTGGTCATCGTTGTGCAGGCCGGCTTCATCTTCAAGCTGGCCGGCAACGACAGCGACTACGAACAGGTGCGCTCGCTGCCCGGCGCGGCGGCGCCCAGCGGGCAGCTCTTCCGCGTGGCCTTCAAGCCCGAGGCGAGCGAGACCGACATGCGCATGCTGCTGGTGAGCGTTCAGGGCAACATCGAAAGCGGCCCGGGCCAGCTCGGTGACTACTACGTTCGTGTGCCCACCGATGCCGCGCTCGACGCTGGCGTCAAGCTGAAGGCCGCGCCCATCGTCGACTCCATCCTGACGGTGGACGCTGCGCCGCCGCGTGGGCATTGAAGGCAGGAGAAACGAACATGCCGTCCACCACGCTCAACGACCCACAGGCTCCGCAAGCCGCCCGCGGCGCATGCCCGTCCCGGCGCCGCGCACTGGTTCGGCTCACGCGCGGCGCGCTGGGCGGCTGGCTCGCCGCGCAGGGCATGCTGCAGGCACAAGCCCAGACCACCGCATCAGCGCCCAAGGAACGCAAGCTGGCCCTGGTCATCGGCAACGGCAACTACCGCGTCGGCCCGCTGAAAAACCCGGTCGGTGACGCCAAGGCCGTGGCCGACAGCCTGCGCGCGCTGGGCTTCGACGTGACCCTGCGCACCGATGCAACCCTGGCCGACATGCTCGATGCGATGAGCCGCTTTTCGGCCCGTGCTGCCGACGCTGCCGTCCGGCTGGTGTTCTTTGCCGGCCACGGCCTGCAGTCCAAGGGCAAGAACTACCTGCTGCCGGTGGACGCCGACATCAAGAGCGAAGACGACGTGGCCGGCCGCAGCGCCGACGTGGGCGAGCTGATCGACCGGCTCGGCCGCGTGCAGCACGGCATCAACATCGTCATCCTCGACGCCTGCCGCAACAACCCGTTTTCGGGCGGCGAGATCCTCACCGCCGATGGCCGGCGCCTCAAGTACCGCGGCGTGCCCAGCCGTGGCCTGGCCGCCATCGACGCACCCGCCGGCACCATGGTGGCGTTTTCCACCTCGCCCGGTGGCGTGGCGCTGGACAACGCGAAAGAAGAACACAGCCTGTACACCAAGCACTTCATCGAGCATGTGCAAACGCCGGGGCTGCCGGTGGAGCTGCTGTTCAAGCAAGTGCGCATCAGCGTGGCGCGCGACACCCAGCGCATGCAGGTGCCGTGGGAAAGCTCCAGCCTGACAGGGGAGTTCTGCTTCCGGGCCGATGCCAAGGGCACCTGCTCGGTGACGCGGCTGGCGCAGTGAGTGCCGTGGCTTGCGCAGGCCGGGCGCCGGCGGCTTGAGCTGCCGCGCTCTGCCCGGCAACCCATCACGGCCTGCGAGTGGCACCATGGCCTTGCTTCGGGAGTGATGATGAGCCTTGCGAACGAGACCACGCGCTTTTTGGCCCAGAGTGCGACGGGCGGCGACTTGCCACCCGACGGACGCGGTGGCCCGTCCGGCGGCAACGGGCCCGAAGGCGGGTCGGCGCCGCCCGATGCGTCGGAGTCGCTCATCGGCAGCCGCGTCGGCGCGTACCTGATCACCAAGCGCATCGGTGCCGGCGGCGTCGGCGAGGTGTTCAAGGGCGTGGACGTGATGCTCCAGCGCGAGGTGGCGATCAAGGTCCTGCGCGACGAGCTCACCTCCGACCCCGTCTTTCTGAAACGTTTCAGCAACGAGGCGCAGTTCCTTGCCAAGCTCGGCCACCCCAACGTTGCCGGCGTGCACGCGTTCCTGAACGAAGGCGGCAAGCAGTTCATGGTGATGGAGTACGTGCCCGGCATTTCGCTTGACGAATTCATCCGCTCCGGCGGCCCGCTTCCCGTCGAGCGGGCGCTGACCATCTTTCGCAAGGCGCTCGACGGCATCGCCCACGCACACGCCCACGGCATCGTGCACCGCGACATCAAGCCGGCCAACATCATGCTGGCCGACAGCGGCCAGGTGAAGGTGATGGACTTCGGCATCGCCCGCGCGCTGGACAGCCAGGAGCAGCTGACGCGGCACGGGCAAGTGGCCGGCACCGCCCGGGCGATGGCGCCCGAGCAGATCCGCGGCGCACAAGCCGACGTGCGCTCCGACATCTATTCGCTCGGCATCGTGTTGTACACGCTGCTGGCCGGCCGCCCGCCGTTCGAAGGCCAGGGTGACCACGCGCTCATGATGGCCCAGCTGGAACAAGCGCCGCCGCCGCTGCGGTCGTGGGTCCATCACGTTCCGCCGAAGCTGGAAGCCGCGGTGATGCAGGCGCTTGAAAAGGATCCCGCGGCCCGCTTCCAGAGCGTGGCGGCATTTGCCCGTGCGATCGACGCGTGCCTGGCCGACCTGATCACGGTGGCGCCGCCGGCCGTGGACAGGCTCGACGCGCAGACTTCGTCGAGAACCGTCATCAACCCTGTGATTCAAGGCGTGCAGCGGTTGCCGAGTTCCGGCGCGGACGGTCAAGCTGCGCAAGATGCGGGCGGGCCGCGGCGCCGATGGCCTTGGGTGCCCGCTGCGGCGGCGGCGTTTGCCGTCGTCGCGCTCGGGGTGGGGGCGCTTCTGTGGTCATCGCCGAGTCTGAAGCCGACCGTCTCGATCCCGACTGCCCCGAACCCGACCGTCCCGAACCCGACCGACCCGATTCCAACCGTTCCGGTCCCGACCGTCGATGCCGTCAAGCCGCGCAGCCTGGCGATCGTCCGCCTGCCTTCCGAGGGTCAGGCCGAATCCGCTGCCCTGCATCGTTTCCAGCCCGGCGAGCGCATCCGGCTGCGCGTCACGCCGAGCCAGGATGCGCACGTCTACTGCTACTTGCAGGACGAGACGCGTCGCATCGTCCGGTTCTATCCGAACCGCTTCAACCCGAGCACTCGGGTGAGGGCGGATGCGCCGCTGGAGATCCCGGGCGCGATGCGCTTCGAGCTGACTGCGAACACCCTCGGTGTACCCGAGACGATTGCCTGCTTCGCGAGCGAGCGCGACGTCGCCGGCGACTTGCCGGCATCGGTGGTCGGCGACGATTTCACCGGGCTGCCTGCGGCGTCGCTCGACGAGGTGCGCCAGGCGTTTGCGCGTGCGGCGGCCGACGGGCTGGCCGAGGGCCGTTTCCAGATCGGCTTCAAGTGATTCGAAAAATAGTTTGAACGCTGGCACGGCCAGGGTGCAACTCAATACACGAGAAGCACAAGTTGCTCTCAAGCCCCAAGTCTCCAGTTTTTCAACCATTCTTTAGGAACACCATCATGAAGATCAAAGACCTCGACCTGACCCAGGAACTGACCGCCGAACAGCAAGCTGCCGTTTCCGGTGGCTCCAACCTCAGCCTGATCAGCGCCCCCACCGCTGGGGTCAGCGGCGGCGCCTTCAGCCCGAACGTCGTCGTTGGCTCGACGAACACCGTGACCCAGCTCGACAACGACGTGGCGGTCGCCATCGACACGAAGACGCTGACCAACAACCTCGTTGGCTCGATCGCCAACATCGGGCAACTCGTCGGCTGAGCTCGCCGCAGTCCCACTCCCAAGTCCATCCACTTCCACTTTTGGAGAATCTCATGCAGATCAAAGACCTCGACCTGACCCGTGAACTGAGTGCCGAAGAGCAAGCTGCCCTGTCCGGTGGCTTCAACGCCAGCCTGATCGACGGCTCTACCGCTGGGGTCAGCGGCGGCCTCTTCAGCCCGAACATCGTTGTGGGCTCGACGAACACCGTGACGCAGCTCGACAACGACGTGTCGGTCGCCATCGACACGAAGACGCTGACCAACACCCTCGTGGGCTCGTTGGCCAACATCGGGCAAGTCGTCATCTAAGCTCGCCGCGCCGCGGTACGACATCCACCGTACCGCGGCAAGTTGGATATAAAGCAAGGCCGCACCGGAACATGGCAACCCATGCCGGTGCGGACTTTTTGCGAAGCTCTCTAGTCACGGAGATATGAGACATGGCCATGATCACCATCACCGACCTCCCCCTCAGTCGCGCTCTGGATGTCAAAGCGATGTCGTCGTTGCGGGGCGCGGGCGGCGCGCCTTGGGTCTACGCTTTCCGGCCCTTCGTCGAGCCCGTTGCCAGCGTCGGCTCGGCGGTCAACTACTTCCAGATCAACAACAACTACACCTACATCGACAAGCTGGTCAACCAGACCACGGTCCTCAACATCGAGAACTCGGGCAACAACGCCAACCTGACCGCCGTGTTGATCGGCAGCCAGGGCGCCTGAGGCGCGAGCGCGCAGCGCACACCGAACCCGAACACCGAACCCCGCGGCCGACATGAACCCTGCCGAGCCTCGTGCCGATGGCGCGGGCAGCCCGAACGAGTTCCACTGGACATCGGCCTCGCGTTCGCACCCCGGCCGGGTGCGCGAGGTCAACGAAGACGCCTGCCTCGAACAACCCCACCGCGGCGCCTGGGCCGTCGCCGACGGCATGGGCGGCCACGCGCTGGGCGAGTTCGCGAGCCGCCTGGCCGTCAAGAGCCTGATGGACCTGGTGGACCCGTCCAAGCCGGCGGCAAGCCTGGAACAGCTCGTCGCGACCGCCCACGAGCGTCTGCGGCAAACCAACCGCCACCTGCGCGCCGAGGCCGCGCGGCGCGACGTGCCGATCATCGGCACCACCATCGCCGTGCTGCTCGCCGCCGGGCGCCATGGTGCCTGCGTGTGGGCCGGCGACAGCCGCATCTACCGCTACCGGGCCGGGCGGCTCCAACAGCTCACACGCGACCACAGCCAGCTCGAAGCCGTGCGGTCGCAGCAGGTGGGGTCATCGGACGACACGCTGGTTCGGCCACCGCCCAACGTGATCACGCGCGCGCTCGGCGGCGACGAAGCGCTGGAGCTCGACAGCGTCACGGTCGACGTGCTCGACGGCGACCTGTTCCTGCTGTGCAGCGACGGCCTGAGCAACGAGCTCAGCGAGGTGGCCATCGAGCAAGCGCTGATGCCCGGCGGCTGCAAGCAGGCGTGCGAGACCCTGCTCGACCTGGCGCTCGAACGCGGCGCCCGCGACAACGTCACCGCGGTGGTTGTGCGTGCCGACGACCTGAGCAGCCCGGACCGCACGACGCCGCATCCGGTTTTGAACCCGGACGTGCTCTAGCCAGCGAAGCAGGAGAGCGCCTGTGGGCATGAACGCCAACCTGACGCCGCAACTCGAAGAACTGGTCCGCGCCAAAGTGGCCTCGGGCCTGTACACATCCGCCAGTGAAGTCGTGCGCGAGGCGCTGCGCCTGATGGACGAGCAGGACCGCTTGCGAGCGGCCAGGCTCGAGCAGTTGCGCGACGACATTCGCCAGGGCCTGAACAGCGGGCCGAGCAAAGCGTAGAGCGTCGATGACGCCAAGCGCGAAGGCAGTGCCAGGCGGGCTCGCAAAGCCGCGTAAAACTGAACTGGCAGCTGACCTGCGCAGCTTTCCGTTCGGGCGCTACGTCATCTTCTACGCGCCCATCGAAGATGGGATCGATGTCGTGCGTGTACTCCACGGTGCCCGCGACATTGATGCGGTCTTCGGCGAGGATCAGTAGGCAGCGCCATCTCGTTTGCGAGATCTTGCTCGACCCGCCAGGCCTCGGCACTTGGGGGCCGAGGTGATGGCCGGGCCGCGCTGGTTGTGGCACGAGAAGATCGTGCGCCGCATGGCCATGCTCACCGGCGGCATGAACTTCGTGGAGGCATCGGTACCCTTGCTGTTGATCGTGATGGCGCAGCAGATGGGCGCCAGTGCGGTCGACATCGTCTTGATCTTCAGCGCCGGCGGCGTGGTCGGCGTGCGCATGCGCTCAACCCCGTGGGTGCAGCCCTGTGCGGCGTGATGATCGAGCGCGTCGGGGCCGGCAAGACGCTGGCGTTCTTCGCCTGCGTCTTTGGCCTGCTGGCGGCGGCCGCACTGTCTTCGCGCACCGTTCGGAGTGAACCGACGCTGGCGGGGACTTGAGAACCGGCTCGCAGCGGCTTCATGGCGAGTTTTACCGGGTTCGCCGTCATGTGTATTACCATTCTTCGGCCCGGTAACACTTCACAGGAGTCGCATGACAACCACGCTCACCACCAAAGGCCAGGTCACCATCCCCAAGCGGATACGCGACGAACTGCAATTGCTGCCCGGAGCGCCGGTGCAGTTCTCGGTCAACGCGGCCGGCGAAGTGGTCCTGCACCGGCCACGCCCGGCGAAGGGCCTGCGCCGCCCCCAGCCCGACCGATTCGACGCTGTGCGGGGCCGCGCCGACGTGCGCTGGCGGACTGACGAATTGATGAAGCTGCTGCGCACCGACGACTGATGCTGCTGGTCGACACCAACGTCCTGGTGGACGTCCTGCAGAACGACCCACAATGGGCCGACTGGTCCATCGCCCAGATGCGCGCGCAGTCCAGCCTTCACGCCCTGGTGATCAACCCCATCATCTACGCCGAGATGTCCTTGTCTTTCTCGACCCTGGAAGCGCTCGACGATGTCGTGGACACGCTGGCGCTGGAATTGCGCGAGATACCGCGGCCCGCCCTGTTCCTGGCGGCCAAGGCTTATGCGCAGTACCGCAGGCGCGGTGGCAGCAAGCTGCAGGTGCTGCCGGACTTCTTCATCGGCGCCCATGCTGCCGTCGAGGGTTGGCCCCTGCTGACGCGCGACGCCAGCTGGTTCAGAACCTACTTTCCGACGCTCGACGTGGTGGCGCCTTGAGGGCGGCCTCAGGGCGCTGCACCTTCCCGCCTGAAAGGCCCATGCCGCGCACCCCCGGAACCTCAGCCTGCATTTAGGAAGAACATACCGGTCATCAGTTGGAGAACGAATGTGATCCCCAAGAACACCATCTGCCTCTGGTACAACGGCACCGCCCTGGACGCCGCCAAGTTCTATGCCCAGACCTTCCCCGACAGCGCGGTCGGTGCGGTCCATCGCGCGCCCGGCGACTATCCCTCGGGCAAGCAGGGCGATGTGTTGACGGTCGAGTTCACCTTCATCGGCATCCCTTGCCTGGGCCTGAACGGTGGCCCGATGGTCAAGCACGACGAAGCCTTTTCGTTCCAGGTGGCGACCGACGACCAGGCCGAGACCGACCGCTTGTGGAACGCGATTGTGGGCAACGGCGGCCGGACGAGCGCCTGCGGCTGGTGCAAGGACAAGTGGGGCCTGTCGTGGCAGATCACGCCACGCGCCCTCATCGCCGCGATCACCGACCCTGATCCTGCCGCGGCCAAGCGCGCTTTCGAGGCAATGATGCAGATGGGAAAGATCGACATCGCGGCGATCGAAGCGGCCCGGCGCGGGTGACGTTTCTGAGTTCGTTTGCGATGGCCGCGTAAGGCTGCGTATGGCTGCATCCCACCTCGTCAATGTCGCAGTGGAAGCCCTTGCAGATCGGCCATCAATGATCAGTGTCAGTGATAGTCCTGTTCACGCTGGTGGCGCACCGCCAGCACGACGACTTTCAACGTACTGACGATCTCATACAACGCGACATACCCGGTGGCTCCGAACGGGATGATCAATTCCCGCTGGGCTGGATTCTGGGCCGCTTTGCGGAAGCTGAAGGGCGTTGTCGCCAACCGATGCTGCGCCGTCGCCCTGATAGCGTCGATCGCAGCCTGGGCGCGATCAAGGTCTTCCGTTGTGTCGGCTTGCTCAAGCAAGAAGTCGAAGAGGCGTTCCAGGTCAGCTTCGGCCGCAGGAGACAGCTCAACGACAAAATTCACCGGCCGAGCTTCTTTCGCTTGGCGTCCAGCTTGGATTGCAGTCTCTCCAGGACAGTCTCAACCGGTACCGATACGCCCGACCGGTGGTACTCCTCGGACGCTGCCTGCGCACGAGCATGGAAATCGGTCTGCACGCGCCGGAAAGCGATGGCGCTTCGCACCGTCGCTTCGACGAAGTCCGTCAGGGTTTCGCCCTGCTTGAGTACGGCCTCAAGTTCAGCGCGCAGCTCTGGCTCGACGCGGATTTGGGGTATGACGGCCGACTTCATCAGCAAATTGTATTGCGTTTGGGTTACGGTCCCAATCAGCCTCTCTGGTGTGCCTGCTCAACATGACGACGGCACCGCCCTGGACGCCGCCAGGTTCTATGCCCAGACCTTCCTGGACAGCGCGGTGGGCGCGGTCTATCGCGCGCCCGGCGACTACCCCGCAGGCAAGCAGGGCGATGTCTTGACGGTCGAGTTCACCGTCATCGGCATCCCTTGTCTGGGCCTGAACGGTGGCCCGGCGTTCAAGCACACCGAAGCCTTTTCGTTCCAGGTGGCGACCGACGACCAAGCCGAAACCGACCGCCTGTGGAACGCGATCGTGGGCAACGGCGGCCGGATGAGCGCCTGCGGTTGGTGCAAGGACAAGTGGGGCCTGTCGTGGCAGATCACGCCACGCGCCCTCATCGCCGCGATCTCCGATCCCGATCGTGCCGCGGCCAAGCGCGCTTTCGAGGCGATGATGCAGATGGGAAAGATCGACATCGCGGTGATCGAAGCGGCGCGGCGCGGCTGACGTTCTTGAGTTCGTTGCGATGGCCGCGTAAGGCCGCCCGTATCGAGTGACCGCTTCCGTTTGAGCCGCCAGGCGGCTGTACCAACGGCCAGCCGCTGACGGTGTGACAGGCAGCCTCCCGGCGTCTCATCAACGGCCTCGCGTCTGCACCCACCGGGTTCCCACTAAAAAGATGCCTCGCAGAGGACTGCGCGCACAGCTAGTCGTGCGGAACTTTACACAACACCCGACAGCGTTGAATGTCAACCATGGTGTAAAGTGTCAACCTGATTGTCAAGTAGGTAGCTGAGGACACCATGGGGAAGAAGTTGACCAATGCGCCGGTCTACTACACGGTCGCCCAAGTCCAGTTCAACCCGGTGCTGGACTTGGACGGGTACATCCCCGCCATCCAGCCCAAGATGCGAGAGGCACACTTCCCCGACTACAAGAAGGAAGTCTTTCAGCGGCTGGTCCTGCCCTTCGGTGGGACAGGGCAGGAGCAGATGGCAGCACCTACCGTGACGCAGCAGCCACGTTACCTGTTCGGCGACATTGATGGCCGCTCGCTGTTCTTGCTGGAGACGAATGCCCTGTCGTTCCAGACCACCCGCTACGACACCTTCGAAACCTTCTCCGAGATCTTCCTGAAGGGACTGGGCATCCTGCACGACGCCCTGCGTCTCGACTTCGTTGAGCGCATCGGGCTGCGGTACTTGGACGCTGTTCAGCCGTCGAAGGGTGGCGAAACGCTTCGGGAATTCCTCGTGCCGGAAGTGCTGGGCCTTGCGCTACGAGGGGAAGGTCAACTTCAGCAGTCGGTCAGCGAGACCATCGTCTCGACTGCCGCTGGGCAGCTCGTGTCGCGTGTCCTCATCCGCCATGGACACGTTGGTCTTCCCATGGAACTGGGGGGCTTGGCCCCCGTTATCGACCCTCGCTTTACCCAGCGTGAGAGCCTGCATGCAATCGTCGATACGGATGCATCCATCGGCCACCGAGAGGTGTTCGAACTGTCCAAGGTGGGAGCGCGACTGACGGCGCTCATGATGAAATCGTCAAGTCATTCAATGCGACGGTCACCGACCATGCTCGGGCCTCTTGGGCCTAAAGGGGAAGCATCATGAGCACAGCAATGACCTATGGCGGCTGGGTTACCGACCGGCCGGTCGCAACCGGCGTCACTTCCACCGTCGTTCGCTGGGTGGGATGGATGACTGCCGCGGGTGCGGCACTGACCGGCATCGGCACTGGAGGCGAGCTTTCGCTGGAGCACCTGCAGCGGAGCGCTCGGCAAGCACGGCACATGGTGTCCGTGGTCGAGGTCGCGGAAGTCGAGCAGGTTCGCACTCCTAGCGAAAACCTGTCGCGCATCCGCGAGGTGCTGAGCCCCGCCGTCTCCGACCTCGCGACGACGTTCGGCGTATCGCGACAGTCCGTCTACAACTGGCTGAATGGCGAACCCGTTGCAGACGAGAACGCCGCGAAGCTGCAGGATCTCGCCCAAGCTGCTGACGTGCTAGCCCACGAAGGCGTGGGCATCAATGCGGTCCTGCTGAAGCGCAAGTTCGCCAATGGCCGGACGCTGATGCAGGTTGCGCAGTCAGGTGAGTCCGCGAGGGATGCTGCCCTGATGCTGGTCCAGATTCACAAACGCGAGGCAGTGCAACGCGAACGTATGAATGCCCGATTCGCAAATCGGGCGAAGACGCCCGCGAGTGCTGACTTCGACCTCCCTGCGTCCAACGACCACACTTGAAGGTGAGACGTGGTGGAGTGGAATCGTGACACCCCGTGGCGCCAAGGGTATCTGCTCGACAATGACGCGATTGAAGCCCTGGGGCTTCATCACGCAGTAGCGCCTGACCAGACGCTCGTCATCGTTGCCAGTCACGACTGCGACCTTGCGCAAGCTCCCGAAGGAGAGCCGGTCGTCGAGGTCGTTATTGGCCGTCTGGTGACGGACAAGGATGGCAACTGCACCCACGCCAAGAACGCCCGCAAACTCCATGTCGAGTTTGCGGGTGCTGCTGTCTTCTGGGCCGAGTTCGAGGCGACCGCGAAGCTGTCCATCGAAAAACGCGCACTGAACGACTTCGTCGCGCGTCCTGAAGCACACCTGTCCCCAGAGAACCACGCCATCTTTCAGATGTGGTTGGCCAGTCGCTATCGTCGCTCGGCCTTCCCCGACGAATTCGAGCGCCGCATGACCTTGAAGGAGTTCAAGCTGCACGAGAAGATTGCCAAGGCGGTGAAGCCCCATGGTGAGCTGATTGCGGGCGTCTTCTTCGATGTGGACGAGGGTGCCGAGGTCACCCGCGACGGCCCCGACGACACCTACACCCTCGACATCACCATCCTGCACCCGGCTGACCCTGACTTCGACGCGGCAGAGAAAGCAGCGGACACCGCAGCCAAGGCAATCGAGAAGGCATTCAAGGACAGGCTGTTCGACCCCACCAAGACGTGGCAGCACATCGAGCTGCGGTCCTGTGATCCGGTGTCAGAGTCGGTCCTGACTTACCAGCAATTCAAGCAGTTGAAGCGCTGGAGGCTAGAGCACATCAGCCTAGCTGCGGAGCCGCAGCAGCCTGTGCTGGCCGAATAGGAGCCGCCGTGCCCCGTCGCGCGATCAAGCCCCCTCACGCCGCGCTCAACTGCTTCTGCACCAACTCGTAATACATCCCCCGCCGCTCGACCAGTTCGTCGTGCCGCCCCTGCTCGACGATCTTGCCTTCATACATCACCACGATCTTGTCGGCGTGCATGATGGTGCTCAGCCGGTGCGCGATGACCACCGCGGTGCGGCCCTTCAGGATGTCGCTCATGTTGGCCATGATGTTGCCCTCGGACTGCGTGTCCAGCGCCGAGGTGGCCTCGTCGAACACCAGCAGCCGCGGGTCGTGGTACAGCGCGCGGGCGATGCACAGGCGCTGCACCTGCCCGCCGGAGAGGCCCATGCCGCGCTCGCCCACCACCTGCTCGTAGGCCAGCGGCAGCTTGCTGATGAAGCCGTGCGCGTCGGCGCGCTTGGCCACCTCTTCGATGCGGCGCCGGTCGGGGCTGGTGTCGCCGCTGGCGATGTTCTCGGCGATCGTGCCCGAGAACAGCAGGTTGCTCTGCATCACGTAGCCCACCTGCGCGCGGAAGTACTCCTTGTCGATCACGTTGATGTCGTAGCCGTCGACCATCAGCTTGCCGTCGGTGGGCGGGTAAAAGCCCACCAGCAGCTTGGCCAGCGTGGTCTTGCCCGAGCCGCTGCGGCCGACGATGGCCACCAGTTCGCCCGGCTTGATCTCCAGGCTGATGTTCTGCAGCACATAGGCTTCTTCGTCGCCGCCGTAGCGGAAGTACACACCGTCGAGTTTGATGTCGCCCTGCAGGTCGGGCAAGGCCACGCGCGAGGCCAGGTCCTCGGGCTTTTGTTCGGGCTCGATGTCGAGCACATCGCCCAGCCGCTCCATCGCCACGGCGGCGTCGTTCAGCATGCTCCACAGCCCGACCATCCCCATCAGCGGCGCGAGCACGCTGCCCATCAGCGCATTGAAGGCGATCAGCTGGCCGATGGTCAGCTCGCCGGCCAGCACCAGGCTGGCGCCGAACCAGAGAATGGTCACCGTGGTGGCGGCGTTGAGCAACTGCCCGGCCAGGCCGACGCGGATGTTGAACGCCTGGGCGCGGAACTGCACTTCAAGCGCCTTGGCGTACTTCTTCTCCCACTTCAGCCGCACCGGCCGCTCGATGCCCATGCCCTTGACGGTTTCCACGCCGCCCAGCACTTCCATCAGGTACGACTTGGCGTCGGTGCTGGCACCGAACACTTCGCGCGCATAGGCCTTGACCTTGGGCGTCACCAGCACGGTCAACGCGAGGATCGGAATCACGAACCCGATCAGCAGCAGCGTCAGCTTCACGTTGTACAGAAAGAGCACCGTGAAGTAGATGAAGATCATCAGCAGGTTGAGCACGGTGGTCACGGTCGACTCGGTGAGGAACGCCCGGATCGTCTGGTTCTCTTGAAATCGCGCGAAGATGTCGCCCGTCTTGCGCGTGCCGAAGAACGAGTAGGGCAGCGACAGCGTGTGCCTGAAGAACTGCGACATCATCGTGAAGTCGAGCTTGCGCACCATGAAGTTCGCCAGCGCGGCGCGAATCGTCGCCATCAGCTGCGTGAACACCTGCGAGATGATCAGCCCGCTGATCAGCAGGTGCAGCAGGCTCACGTTCTGGTGCACGATCACGCCGTCCAGGATGTTCTGGATGATCATCGGCGGCACGATGCCCAGCATCTGGATGACGAAGGTCGCCAGGATCAGGTGCAGCAGGATCTTCTTGTGTGGCACCAGGTAGCGCGCAAACCGCACCCAGGGCGAGCGCGATGCGGCCGTTTCCACCGCCTGCTGGTTGCGGGTGAACACCAGGCTGGTGCCGCTCCAGCCGCGTTCGAACTCTTCGAGGCTCAGCTTCCTGAAGCCGAGGGCCGGGTCCGCGACCCACACATGCTGGTCGGAAACGCCGTACACCACGACATAGTGGTAGCCCTCCCAGTGCACGATCAGCGGCAGGTCGAAGCCGCGCAGGTTGTCGAACGTGCACTTGACGCCGCGCGTCGTGAAGCCGAGCGACTCGCCGGTGCGCGCCAGGCTTTCCAGCGTCGCGCCCTGCGTCGTCACGTTGGCCATCTCGCGCAGCTTGCCCAGGCTCATGTCGATGCCGTGGTGCTTGCAGATCATCGCCAGGCAGGCGGCGCCGCAGTCCATCTGCTCGGCCTGCTGGACCCAGGCGAAGCGCCGGATCACCTTCTCGCCCAGTTCGGGGCGGGAGTCCAGGTCGAGCATCAGCGGCCTCTTGCGGCGCTCGGCCAGTTTCTTGTGGCGCGCCAGCTCACGGTCGAGGGTGCGGATGCGTTCCTCCAGCGCCTCGCGCAGCTTGGGGTTGCGCTCCAGGATGAAGACAACGGTCTTCTCCGGGATCACCAGCAACGCGCAATCGGTGGCCGCAACCGCCGACGTGAACTGCTCCTGGCGCATCAGGCAGGCTTTCTCGCCGAACGTGTCGCCCTGGCGCAGCGTGGCGAGCGTGTAGTCGGTGCCGTCCTCAAAGCGCACCAGGCGCACCTCGCCGTGGCGCACCACGTACAGCCGGCGGTCTTCGCGCGAGTCCTGCTTCAGGATCTCCCGTCCGGCGCTGACCTGCTTGGCGCCGACGCTGCGGATCAGCTCGTCGAGCTCGCCTTGGTCGACCTTGCCGCGCAGGTCGAACCACTGGCTGATCAAGCCGCCCGCCGAGCCGATCGCCACTCGGCCGGCCACGAACGCGCGCGCCGCCGGGTTGGCGGCAATCATCGGCGCGATCACGCTGCGCGGAATGAACAGCAGCTCGGTCTTGCCCGAGGCGCGCACCGACGATTCGTGCCGGTACTCGCGCAGCATCACGATTTCGGCAAACACGTCGCCGGCCTTGCGCACGCCCAGGCTCACCTCTTTGCCGCCCTCCTCGACGAACACGCGGATCGAGCCGGACTTGACGACGAACAGGCCCTCGGCGGCGTCACCGGCGCTGCACACGGTGTCACCGAACGCCAGCAGGCGCGACTGCGCGGCTTCTGCCAACCGGTCCAGATCGTTGCGCGTCAGCGCCGACAGCAGGTCGATCGAGGCCAGGAATTCGGCGCGCGACTTCGTCTCTGGAGTGCTCATGGGTGCCTTGGCGTGTGGCAGTTGGGTGGCGGCTTGGCCTAACCCGCTTCGACGCGATGTTCCTGCGCCTGGGCTCGCAACCAGGCTTCGCGAAGCAGGCGCCGCACCTCGGTGGTCGTGTCGTCGTCGAGCCGGGCCGCATGCTTTGCGTCCAGCCGGAAGATCTCGAACGCCGAGCGGTCCGCCGACGCGAACGGCCCGAGCAGGTCGCCGGCGGCGGCATTGAACAGCTTGGCCTCGACATCGCTGCGCAGCGACCCGCGCTGCACCTTGCCGAGCGAGCCGGCGCGCTCGCGGCTGTCGGCGATCGAGTGCTCGCGCGCCATCTCGACGAAGCTGTCCGGGTCGTCGCGCAGCACCGCGATCATCTCCTTGGCCTTGCCTTCGGCGTCCAGCACGATGTGGCTCACCTCGATGCTGTCGAAGCGGGGCGAGTTCAACTTGAAGTAGCCCTGCACCGCCGAGTCGCCGCAGACCTTGTGCATCATCTTTTCCTGAACCAGGCTGTCGGTGATGAAGGCCTCGAACTCGTCCAGGCTGACCCGCTGCGCGTCGAGGTATTTGTTGGTGTCGGACGTGCGGTGCAAGCTGCGCACGCGGCGAAACTGGTCGGCGCGCTCTTGCACTTCCTGCTCCGACACGGTGATGCCTTGCTTCCTGGCGGCCAGCACGGTGAGCCGCTCCGTCACGAGTTGCTCGACGAGCCCGTCGTACTTGCCGCTCAGCTTCAGGTTCCGCAGGAACTCGTCCACGTCGATGGCGTGGCCGTCGATCTTCACGATGGGGGTCATGGGGTTGGCTCCTTTGCAGTCAAGAGGACAGGGTCGTTCATCCGCCGATCTGTCGGAACGGGTCCAGCGCAATGTCGATCAAGCGGCGCGCGCGCACCACGACCTCGACCGTCGCCGTCATGCCGTAGCGGATCGGGTACTTGATGTCGGCCACGAGATAGTGGTCGCGCTCCAGCGAGACGCGCGCTTCGTACACCGGCTGCTTGGTCTGCTGCGATGCCTTGGTGGCCGGAGAGATGGATTCCAGCGTGCCGTTGATGAGCCCGTAGCGCTGGTAGGGAAAGGCGCTGAACTTCAGCTTGACCGGCAGGCCCTCGCGCAAGAAGGCGCGGTCTTGCTCGGCCACCTCGACCTTGACCACAGAGCGTGAGTTGCTCGGCGCAATGCCGCCCAGCGGCGTGTTGGCCTGGATCTTGTCGCCGGGCTGGGTGGACGTGAGGTCGGTGATGACGCCGGAGGCCGGCGCCACGATCTGGAGGAAGTTGTCCTTGTCGATGTTGTCGAAGCGAATCCGGGTTGCCGCGTCGGCCTCGACGCGCGCGGCCTGCAACTGCAGCCGCAGCTTCTCTTCGGCATTGGCGAGTTCGCTGGCGGCGGCCTCGTATTCCAGCCGAAGCTTCTTGAGTTGTTCGCCGCTGGTTTCGACCTGGGCCTGGGCCTGCGAAAGATCCTGGCTCTGCCGGGCGCCCAGTTCACCGACCCGCGACTGGGCCACCCGGTAGGCATTCTCGGCCGCGAGCAGTGTGTTGCGCTTGCTGTCGACCTGCAGTTGCGACACCCCGCCGCCGCCGGGCACCGCAAACACGCGCTCGAACTTGTCGGCTTCGGCCTTGGCCGCATCGCGCGCGCGGCGAGCGTCTTCGACGTTGGTGCGCGCCTCGCTGGCCTGCGCCCGCTGCCCTTCCACCAGCCGGCTGGTCCCGAGCGCGATCCGCTTCTGGTGTTGCTGCTCTTCAAGCTCCATCGCCTGCCGAAGTGTTGCCGCCTTGCGCTCCAGCAGCGCCTTCTTGTCCGGGAACTGGCGCCACTCCCGCTCTGCGTTGTCCAGCTTCAACTGGGCCTGCTGGGCGCTGGCCGCAGCCTCGATGGCGCCGCGGGCATTGAGCCGGGCCAGCACGTCGCCCTTGGACACCGGCTGACCCTCGGCGACGTAGAGGTTGACCAGTTCGCCGTCGACCGGCGCGTAAAAGCGCCTGACGTCGGAGGCGGGCACCAGCGTGCCTTGGGCCGTCACGATCACGTCGGCCCGCCCGATGAACGACCAGGCCAGTGCCACCAGCACCAGCGCGATCATCGTGTAGATCACGGCGTGCAGCACACGCCAGGGTTCCGAGGTCAGGATCGCGATGCCCTCGGTGCTGTGGTCGCGCAGCGCGTCGGCCAGCGGAACGAGGCGGTGGACGGGCGTCATGTTGGCCCCTCGGCCGACGGGTACGTCGGCCGATCCCCAGGGGCCACATGGAGCCCCTTCGTGGCCCTCGGGATGCGGGCCGGCTTGGGAGCGGCCCGGCGCTCGGCCCGCAGGTTCGGATTCGACGCGGTGAGTCTCATGGGCCCGGCTCTCCCAGCAGTGCCAGCTTGGACTTCAACAGCGCCGGCTCGAGCACGTTGCGCAGGTCTTGCAGGGCGCTGCGCTGCGCCTTGGCTTCCGCATTGATCTCGTCGCGGACCGCGGCCCAGCGCTCGGCTCCGGCCGCGTCCACCTGCGCGTAGATCAGCGTGCCTTGCTGCGCGTACCGGCTGGCCTCGGACAGCAGGCGGGCGCGGGTTCGGAACGGGTTCGAGACCGTCGTTTCGATGCGCTGCGAGGCGTCGATGGCGCCGCTGTTCCGATACTCCTGCCACAGCGCGCGCGCACGGTTCAGGTCGTCCTGCGCGCGTGCCACCACCCGGTCTTTGTGCAGCTCCAGGTCGGCCTGGGTGGCGCGCACGAAGTGGAGGTCTTCGTCGGCATCGAGCGATTCGCGGAACGCCAGCAGTTGTTCCACATAGCCGCCGGTGGCGCCGCTGGTGGCGCTGGTTGTACGCGCCTGCTGCAGCACTGCAAAGCGCGCCACGACGGCTTGTTTGCGCTCCAGCGCTTTTGTGGCCGCCTCGGCCCACGGGCCCGCCACCATCTTCTGCAGGCCGGCCAGCGCCTGGCTGGCCTGGCCGTCTTTCCAGGCCTGGGTGGCGGCTTCGTACTGCCGCACCAGGTCGGCCGATGGAAGCTGCCCGCTCGCCGCCAGCGTGTCATAGCTCAGCTGAAACGGCGGCGTCGTGAAGCGCGCCTTCAGTTGCAGCGCAAACAGGCGGCCGGACTGACGGTTGCGCGCTTCGCGCCGAATCTCGATGTAGCGCGCCAGATCCGCGCGCACGCCGTCGAGCCCGCCGAGGCGCGGGTACTTCTCCGCGGCCTCTCGCAGCACGGGGACCAGCGCCTCGGGGTTGTCGCGCCTCAGCTCGGTGGCTATGCCGGCCTTCAGCCTTTCGATCGCTGCCAGATACACCGTGGCCTCGCTTTGCAGCTTGCGCAGATGGGTGAGCGCTTCGCTGTACGGGCCGCTGAACTGCGGTACGTGCGCCGCGACCCGGGCCAAGGCGCGCTGGTGCTCGCTGGTGTTGTCGTTCCACCGCGCCATCAGTGCCTCGATGCCGTCTTCGTCGGCGTAGATGCGGATCGGTGCGTCCGGCCCGCCCCGGGCGCTGACCAGGCGTTCGAGATGGCCCAGCCACGCCAGCTCGCCCACCAGGGGGCGCAGATCGGGGTTGCGAACACCGAGTTCGGACAGGGCGCCGAGGGCGGCCTGGGCAGCGTCGAAGTCGCGTGCCTGCAGTTTCGCCAGCCAGGGCGGCACATGGGCCTTCAACGCGGCTTCGGTGGCCAGCGCCCTCAGGTCGACGTCGTCGGCACGCTGTTCAAGCAGCCGGTCCGCCAGCACCGAGGCCTGCGTGTGGTCGCCGCGCCGCACCGCGTTCTTCAACTCGCGCTCGTCGGCGCCCCAGAGCGTGGCCGCCAACGCGAGCCCGCCCAGCACGGCCACCAGCGCGGCCGCCTTCCACCAACCCCGGCGCGACCCCTCGGGCTCATCGCTGGCGATGAGCGTCGAGAGTTCAGACAACAACAGCAGCACCCGCCCGCGCGGCCGGCGCTTGGCGGCGGGCTCTTTTTCCGCCGTGGCCGACGCGGCAGCGGCGGCGGGTGCGATCGCGCCACTTGGAGACTCGGTGTCGCTAGCCGCCTGGTCGATGCAAAAGATGTCGAGGAACGAGGTTGGGGCGACGACGAAGGTCGTCTTGTCCGGCGCGGCGGGTGGCGTGGGTTGTGGCGCGGCAGACGGGCGGGCCTGGGCCGATGTGTGGGTCGGCGTGGGCGTGGGTGTGTGCGCGGGCGTTGGCGTGGTGCGCGGGCCCGCCGGCGCTGGCTCGGTCTGGGGTTCCTTCGCAATGCCCACTCGATAGGTGAAGTGATCGCCGCCGAATGCGACCAGCACGCCGTCTTGCAGCGGCACCGCGTGCTCCTGCAAGCGCAGGCCATCGACGAAGGTGCCGTTGGTGCTGGCGAGGTCTTCGATGCAGACGTCGCCGCCTTTTTGGAACACGTGCGCCTGCCGGCGCGACAGATAACTCACCTGCCGGGCATGCGCCGCCTGGTAGCGGGAGAACAGGGCATCGGCCTTGCTCACCAGGAACGGAAAGCGCGTGACGACGATGGTGTCCAGGCCCGAGTCGGCCGACTCGGGCGTCAGCGTGAGCGTGAGGCCACTCGCCGGCCGCATCTTCTGGGCGCGCGGGGTGATCTGCACGCGGTACGCCAGCACGCCGCCGAAGGCAATCTCGTCGCCGTCTTGCAGTTGCTGCGGCGTCTGCTCGATCGTGATGCGGTTGATCGTCGTGCCGTTTCGGCTGCCCAGGTCGGCCAGGTAGACGGCACCGTTTTCGCGGAAGACCCTGGCGTGCCGGCGCGACAGCATCGCCAGCACGTCCTGCCCGTGGTGTGCAAACGGCGGCTCGTTGCGCCCCACGGCGAACACGCCGTCGACGATGCGGATCTCGCCCAGTTCGGGCTTCGACAGCGGCTTCAGGACCACGCCAATATCGTGATCAATGGCCTGATGGGTTGGAGCCGGTTGCGCACCAGCCCCCGTGTCCTCGCTCATGGCGTTGGGCGACCGCTGGTCGGTGGCGTGCATGTCGGTGGCGTGCATGTCACTGACGCGCGTTGGCAACCTCGACAGGGCCCCAGCCGCCACCGAGCGCCTTGTACAGCGTGACCGTGTCCGACAGCACCTGCTGGTGACCGGCCAGCAACGCGAGCTGGGCCGACAGCAGGGAGCGCTCGGTCTCGAACACCTCGAGTTGCGACACCACGCCGGCCACCAGTTGCGCCTGGGTTTGCGCCGCCACCTGCCTGAGCTGGTCGACCTGCATCTGCAACTCCTCGTACTGCTGCCGGTGCGCCTCAAGGTTCACCAGCGCATTCTCGACCTCCTCGAAGGCCGCGATCACCGAGCGGCGGTAGTCATGCTCGGCCACCTTGAGCTGGGCATCGCTGGTCTTCACGCGGGCCTTGATGCCCGGATTGAATGCCGGGATGTTGATGCTCGGCAACAGGCCGAGTGTGAACGACCTGAACAGGTCGCCGAGCCTGAATGCAGCGGTGCCACCCTGGCCGGTCAGGCTGACCGAGGGCAATTGCGCCAGCCGCGCCTGCCCGACCAGGTCGTGCGCCTGGAGCACGCGGAACTCGGCCGCGACGACGTCGGGCCGGCGCGCGAGCAGATCGAGCGGCAGGCCGGCCGGCACGCTGGGCGCGCGCACACGGTCCTGCAGGCGGCCGGGCTGGACCTTGAACTCCCCGGCCGGCACGCCCAGCAGGGTGGCGAGCGCGTTCTCGGAGGTGGCGCGGAGCCGGCGCAGCTCCAGCAGCTCTTTGCTCAGGCGGTTGTTCTCTGCGCGCTGCCGCAGCACCTGGGTGTCGGCCACCAGGCCGTTGCTGCGCATCGTCTCGAAAATGCGCAGGATCTGCTGGTTCCTGGACAGCGCGCGTTGCTGCTGCTCGATCTGTTCGTCGAGCTGGAGGATCTGGAAGTAGGTGGTCGAGACGCTGGCGACGAGCTGCAGGTACCCGGCACGCCAATCCGCCTCGGTCGCGCGAAACTCGGCGGTCTGTGCCTGCACGCCCTTGTTGACCTTGCCCCAGATGTCGATGTCCCAGCTGACCTGGGCGCCGAGGTTGGTCTGCTTGCTGAACTTCTGGCCGCTGGTCTTTTGCAGGCTGGAGCCGGCGCCGATGTCGGCCGACGGCAGGGCGCCGGCACGCACCTCGTCGATCTGGGCCCCGGCCACCTCGATGCGCCCGGCCAGGAGTTTCAGGTCGAAGTTGCCGGCAATCGCCCGCGCCACCAGCACGTCCAGCACGGGGTCGCGGAACTCGGTCCACCACCGGGGAGAGATCGTTTCGGCCGCCGACACCGCGGGGCCGGCCGCCGGCGACCACGACGCCTTCGTGGGAGCCTGCGGGCGCTGGTAGTCGGCCACGTGGACGTTCGCGCACCCGAGCAGCATGCCTAGGCACACACCCGCGCACAGGCCAGTGAGAAGAATCGTCTGCTTCATTGCGTCCCCCGCAGCACTTGTTGCCGCCGTGAGTTGCGCGCCGGGCCCGAACGGTTCATGTTGTTTGCGCCCGGGGCCGGAGCGGCACAGCGGCCCACTATTGCGGCCAGCGCGGCAACGGTCAACCTGGATTTGGTGGATGACCGGCCTCTCGCGCCCCTCCGGGCTTGTCGGTGCTCCACGGGTCACTTCCGCCAGGCATGCCTGCGGTTCACCCCCATGACGCCAGCTCCCGCGCCCGCCCGCTACAGTTCACCCATGCCCCGCCCCATCCTTGCCCTGGACGCCGACGGCGTGCTCGTCGATCTTCACCTGGGTTATGCCATGGCCTGGCAGCGCGCCTTCGGTGTCTATCCGGCCGAGCGCGACCCGCAGGCCTACTGGCCGATGGACCGCTGGCAGGTGGAGCGGCTGGACGGCGAGCGCCGCTTGCACCTGCGCGCGCAGTTCGACGAGGCCTTCTGGACCGCGCTGCCACCGATCGCCGGCGCGGTGCAGGCCTGCCACCGGCTGCACGACGCCGGCTTCGACCTGGTCTGCGTGACTGCGCTGGACGCCGAGTTCGAACCGGCGCGGCTGCAAAACCTGCGCGCGCTGGGGTTCCCGATCGAGCGCGTCATCGCCACCGGCCATTCCGAAGGCGCGCGCAGCCCCAAGGCCGACGCCATCGAGGCGCTGCGGCCGCAGGCGTTTGTCGACGACTACATCGTCTACATGCGCGGCATGCCGGCGCAGGTGCACACCGCGCTGGTGCTGCGCGCGCCCAACGGCAGCCCGAACATCGGCGAAGAGCTGGCGCTGGCCAAATCGGTGCACCAGGATCTGGCGGCGTTCGCCGAACACTGGCTGGCCCCGCAAGCCGCCCCATGACCACCGAGGTGCACACCGCCATGGCCGCACCACAGCTCGACATTCGCGCGCTGTGTTTCGATGTGTTCGGCACGGTCGTCGACTGGCGCGCATCGATCATCCACGAGGGTGAACGGCTCGGCGCCGCCAAGGGAATCGAGGTCGACTGGCCCGCGTTCGCCGATGCCTGGCGGGCCGGCTACCGGCCGGCGATGGACAGCACGCGGCGCGTCGGCGCAGCCTGGGTCGGCCTCGACCAGCTGCATCGGCAGATCCTCGACGGCCTGCTGCCGCGCTTCGGTTTGCAGGGCTTGTGTGCCGACGAGGTGGCGCAGCTGAACCGGGTCTGGCATCGCCTGATGCCGTGGCCGGATGCGGTGGCGGGGCTCACCCGCTTGCGCGCGCGTTTCGTGGTGGCGACGCTGTCCAACGGCAACGTGGCGCTGCTCGTCAACATGGCCAAGCATGCCGGGCTGCCGTGGGACTGTGTCTTGTCGGGCGAGCTGATCCAGAAGTACAAGCCTGACCCCGAGGTGTATCTGATGGCCGCTCGGCTGCTCGGCCTGGCGCCCGGGCAGCTGATGCTGGTGGCCGCCCACCCGAGCGACCTGGCCGCGGCGCAGCGTGCGGGGCTGCGCACGGGCTACGTGCCGCGGCCGCTCGAATACGGGCCGGCGGGGGGTGGCGAGCCGGTGGGCGGCCTGAGTTTCGACCTCACGGCCTCGGACTTCTCTGAGCTTGCGGCCAGGCTGGGCGCATGAACGCCGCGCGATGAACGAGGCCTCGGCCCGCCAGGTGCTGCTGCTGCGGGCGATCGAAACCGCTGCCGGCGACAGCCCGCACTGGAGCGCGCAAGACAGTGCCTGGGCGAGTCGCGCCGCGCTCGAATCGGTGGGCCCGCAGGCCGCGCCCGAGCGCTTCATCGCCGAACGTGCGCACCACGCGATGCAACGCCTGGCCCCGCGCGACACGGCGGTGGCGGCCACGCTGGCGCGGCGACTGTGGCGCCCGTCGTGGTGGCTGGCGGCGCTGGTGTTGGGGCTGGGGGCCGGGCTGGCGGCCGATGCCATCGGCAGCGGCCAGCGCATCAACCTGCTGGCGCCTCCGGTGTGGGGCGTGGTGGGGTGGAACCTGGTGGTCTATGGGCTGTTGCTGTGGGGCGCGTTGCAGGCCGGGTTCGCGAGTTCGCGCGCCGCGCCGGGGTGGCTGACGGCAGGGCTGCAACGCTTGCTGGGCCGGGGCCAGTCGGTCGCCAACCGATCTTCATTGCAGGCCTTTGCGATCGAATGGGCGCGCTGCGGCGCCACGCTTGGCGCGGCGCGCGCGGGCGGCTTGTTGCACGCCGCCGCGGCGGCGCTGGGCGCCGGGCTGGTGGCGGGTT
Source organism: Methylibium sp. (assembly GCA_031415135.1). Classification (GTDB taxonomy): domain Bacteria; phylum Pseudomonadota; class Gammaproteobacteria; order Burkholderiales; family Burkholderiaceae_C; genus LGRD01. The sequence goes on along the minus strand of JANORB010000078.1, from coordinate 54,714 downwards.
TGTACCTGCGCGGGCTGGTGCTGGACTACCGGGCGGGCTGGGAAAGCACCTTCCTCGATGCCGGCCAGGTGCACGCTGCGCTGGAGGTGCTGCTGGCACCGGCGCTGGGCGTGTCCGGCATTGAGTTGCCTGGCGCGGCGGCGCTGGAAGCGCTGCGCTTTGCGCCGGGTCAGCCCGTGGCGGGGGCGGCCGGCGCCGTGTGGATTCACCTGTTTGCACTGACGCTGGCGCTCGTGGTGGTGCTGCCGCGCACCGCTCTTGCGCTGTCGAGCGGGTTGCGCGCACGGGCCTTGGCGCGGCGTTTTCCGCTGCCGTTGAACGACGGCTACTTTCAGCGCTTGCTGCGCCACCAGCACGGTGCGGCCGCGCGGGTGCAGGTGCTGCCCTATGCGCAGGCGGTCGGGCCGCAGGCGGAGCTGGCCCTGCGCGCGGTCTTCGGCCGGTTTTGTGGTGAAACGGCGCAGCTTCATGTGGCGCCGCCGGTGGCGTTCGGCGCCGAAGATGAAGATGCCGGCGCCGCGCGCGTGCCGCCCGGCACCACGCTCGTGGTGGCCTGCTTCGACCTGACGGCCACGCCGGAAGCCGAGAACCAGGGCCGTTTCGTTCAACGGCTGGCAGCGGCAGCCGTTTCGGAGCCACCGGCGCCGGTGCTCATGCTGATCGACGAAGCGGCGTTTGTGCGCCGCTTCGGTTCGCCGTCTGATCGGCTGACGCAGCGGCGTGCCGCGTGGCGCGCGCTGGCCACGACCCTCGGCACGGTGCCGGTGTTCGTCGACCTGGCCGCGCCCGACCTGGCGGCCACCGAACAAGCGCTGCAAATGGCGCTCGGCGCGCCGGCCCAGGTGGTCGCCGCTGCGTCGAGCCGCCCATGAGCAGCGCGCCGCAGGCGATCGCGCTGAGCCTGGTCTCGCACACCAACGCGGGCAAGACCACGCTGGCCCGCACGCTGCTGGCGCGCGACGTGGGCACGGTGCGCGACGCGCCGCACGTGACCGAGTTTGCCGACGCCTTCACGCTGCTCGAAACCGCGCAAGGCGAGACGCTGCGGCTGTGGGACACCCCCGGCTTCGGCGACAGCGCGCGGCTGGCCCATCGAATGCGCCAGTCCGGCAACCCGCTGGGCTGGTTTCTCAGCGAGGTGTGGGACCGCTGGCGCGACCGCCCGTTCTGGTCCAGCCAGCAGGCCTTGCGCAATGTGCGCGACCAGGCCGACGTGGTGCTGTACCTCGTCAACGCGGCCGAAGAGCCGGCAGCTGCCGGGTATGTGGCGCCCGAGATGGAATTGCTGGCGTGGGTCGGCAAGCCGGTGATCGTGTTGCTCAACCAACTCGGCGCGCCGCGCGAAGCCGCGCTCGAAGACGCCGAGGTGCGGCGCTGGCGCGAGCACCTTGCCGGCTGCGGCCAGGTGCGCGCCGTGCTGCCGCTGGATGCGTTTGCGCGCTGCTGGGTGCAGGAGTTCACGTTGCTGCAGGCGATTGCCGACGTGTTGACCGGCGCGCGCCGCGAATTGATGCTGCGGCTGAGCGACGCATGGCTGGCGCAGCGGCGCGCGACCTTCGACGCGGCGATGCAGGGCTTGTCGCAAAGCCTGGCGCGCCTGGCCGGTTTGCGCTCCGTGGTGCCCGACCCCGCCGGTCTGCGGGCGCGGCTGCGCCAGGCTGGCGCCGCTCTGGGCATCGGTGCGGCGGGCGAAGGCCCGCAGGCCGTGGCGCAACAGGCGCTGGTCGAATCTGTGGACGCCGAAGTGCGCGCCAGCACCGCGCTGTTGATCCGCTTGCACGGGCTGGACGGCCAGGCGCAGGGCCAGATCCTGCAGCGCCTGGCGACCCACTTCGAGACGCGCCTGCGCCTGGATGAAGGCAACGCGGCGGTGTTGGGCGGCATGTTGACCGGTGCGCTGGCCGGGCTCAAGGCCGACATCGCCAGCGGCGGCCTCACGCTCGGCGGCGGCCTGCTGGCCGGCGGCATTCTGGGCGCGCTGGGGGCGGCCGGCCTGGCGCGTTGCGTCAACCTGGTGCGCGGCACCGAACAGTCGTGGCTGAGCTGGAACGCCGAGGCGCTGGACGCGATGCTGGAGGCGGCCTTGCTGCGCTATCTCGCGGTGGCGCACTTCGGCCGCGGGCGCGGTGAGTGGGCGCTGGGCGAATCGCCGCCGCACTGGAAAGAGGTGATCGAGCAGGCGCTGGCCCCGCATCGAGACGCCTTCGCGGCGTTGTGGAGGAGCCGCGGCACCCGCGCGGGCGAGGCGGCCGACACGGCCGAAAGCGAGCGGCTCGCCGCCGCGCTCGCGCCGCTGCTGGCGCAGGCCATGGTGGTGGCGCTGCAGCGCCTGTACCCCGGCGCTGCGGCCTGGCCGGCGTTGGCCCCGGCCAGCGGCACAATCGCATGACATGAACATCATCATCATCGGTGCCGGCCGGGTCGGCGAGAGCGTGGCCGAAAGCCTGGCCTCAGAGCGCAACGACATCACCCTGGTCGACACCGACCCGCAGCGCCTGGCGGCCTTGCAGGACCGGCTCGACCTGCGCGGCGTGGCCGGCAACGGCATCCAGCCCTCGGTGTTGCGCGAAGCCGGCGCACAGGACTGCGACATGCTGATCGCCTGCGCGCCGCTGGATGAAACCAACCTGGTGGTGTGCAAGGTGGCGCACGACACCTTCAACGTGCCGACCACGATCGCGCGCATGCGCTCGCCCGAGTTCGTCAACGGCTCGGCGCTGCTCGGCAAGGAAAGCGGCTTCGCGGTCGACCATGTGATCTGCCCCGAAGAGTCGGTCACCGCCTACGTGCGCAAGCTGATCGAGTACCCCGAGGCCTTGCAGGTGCTGGAGTTCGCCAGCGGCCTGGTCAGCCTGATCGCGGTGCGCGCGGTGGCCGGCGGGCCGATGGTGCAGCACAGCCTGGCCGAGATCCCGAAACTCGTGCCGGGCGCCGAGATGCGCATCGTGGCCCTGTACCGCGGCACCGAGCGTTTTGTGGTCGATGGCAAGACGCGCATCGAGCCCGGCGACGAGGTCTTTGTGCTGGCCGCCACCGCGCACATCCGCACCGTGCTGGGCGCGCTGCGCAAGATGGACCGTCCGGTCAAGCGCCTGATGATCGCCGGCGGCGGCAAGGTGGGCCTGCGCCTGGCGCGCGAACTGAAGGACACGCACCAGATCAAGGTGATCGAGTCCAGCCGGCTGCGCTGCGACTACCTGGCCACCCAGCTGCCGTCGAGCGCGCTGATCCTGAACGGCGACTCGACCGACGAGGAGCTGATGGAAGAAGAAAACGTGCGCGAGATGGACCTGTTCATCGCGCTGACCAGCGACGACGAGGACAACATCATGGCCTGCCTGCTGGCCAAGCGCATGGGCGCGCGCCGCGTGCTGGCGCTGATCAACCGGCGCGCCTATGCCGACCTGGTGCAGGGCACGCAGATCGACATCGCGATCTCGCCGTCGCAGACCGTCATCGGCGAGCTGCTCGCCTTTGTGCGGCGCGGCGACGTGGAGGCGGTGCACAGCCTGCGCCGCGGCGCGGCCGAGGCGCTGGAGATCGTCGCCCACGGCGACTTGAAAAGCTCCAAGGTGGTGGGCAAGCGGATCGAGCAGATCGCGCTGCCGCGGGGCGCACAGATCGGCGCGATCGTGCGCGGCCTGGGCGGCGAAGGCCAGGCGCCGCGGGTGGTGATGGCGCACCACGACACGCTGATCGAGCGCAACGACCATGTCATCGTGTTCCTGCCGCGCAAGCGCATGGTGCGCGAAGTGGAGAAACTGTTCCAGGTCAGCGCGACGTTTTTCTGAACGGGCTGACCGCGCATGGGCCGCCTGCTTCCGCTGCTGCACATCATTGGCGTGATCGTCGGCATCTTTGCGTTCACGATGCTGGTGCCGCTGGCATTTGCCTGGGGTGGCATGGACGAAGCGCGCTTTGCCTACGACAAGGCGTTGTTGATCACGGCCGGGTTCGGGCTGGTCCTGTTCCTGGGCACGCGCCGGTTCCGGCGCGAACTTCAGCCGCGCGACGGTTTCCTGCTGGTCACGCTGGTGTGGACCGTGCTGCCCGCTTTCGCCACGCTGCCGCTGATGTTCTATCTGCCGGGCCTGAGCTTCACCGACGCGTACTTCGAAACCGTGTCGGGCCTGACGACCACCGGCGCCACCGTGATGACCGGGCTGGACGCGCTGCCGTTGTCGATCAACGTGTGGCGCTGTCTGCTGGTGCTGGTGGGTGGCATGGGCATCATCGTGCTGGCGGTGGCCATCCTGCCGATGCTGGGCGTGGGCGGCAGCCAGATCTTCAAGGCCGAAACACCGGGGCCGATGAAAGACACCAAGCTCACGCCGCGCATCGCCGAGACCGCGCGCGGCCTGTGGGTCGTGTATTTCGCGATTTCAGTCGTGTGCTTCTTCGCCTATGCGGCCGCGGGCATGGGCTGGGCCGACGCGTTCATGCACATGTGCTCCACCATGGGGCTGGGCGGCTTCTCTTCCTACGACGCCAGCTTCGGTGCCTTTGACTCGCCGGCCATCGAGGCAGTCGCGGTTGTTTTCATGCTGCTCGCGGGTGTCAATTTCGCGCTGTACTTCATGGTCTGGAAGCGGCGCTCGCTGGCGCTGCTGCTGGGCGACGTCGAGGCCCGGACCTACTTCGCGGCGCTGTTGTTCAGCGTCTTCGTCGTGGCGCTGGTGCTCACCTATCGCGGCACCTACCCCGATTTTCCGCTGAGCTTGCGGCACGCCGCCTTCAACGTGGTGAGCGTCGCCACGACCACCGGATTTGCCAGCGTCGACTACGCGCTGTGGCCGGCCTTCGCACCGGTGCTGATGCTGCTGCTGTGCTGCTTCGCCACATCGGCGGGCTCCACCGGCGGTGGCATCAAGATGGTCCGCGCGCTGTTGCTGGTCAAGCAGGCGCGGCGCGAACTGGTGCGCATCGTGCATCCGCACGCGGTCAACCCGGTTCGCATCGGCACGATGGTGGTGGACAACACGGTGCTGTTCTCGGTGCTGGCGTTCATGCTGATGTACGGCGTGACGGTGATCTTCATGACGCTGGTGCTGCTGTTGACCGGGCTGGACCTGGTGAGCGCCGCCAGCGCCGTGATCGCCTGCATCAACAACACCGGGCCGGGGCTGGGGCAGGTCGGGCCGGCCGCCAACTACCAGGGCCTGAGCGACTTTCAAACCTGGGTCTGCACCGCCACCATGCTGCTCGGCCGGCTGGAGCTGTTCTCCATCCTGGTGCTGTTCTCGCCGCAGTATTGGCGCAAGTAGGGCGCGAGCAGGGCGCAAGCAGGGCGCGGCCAAGGCTACGGGATTCTTCGTGGGGAGCGCGCGATGCTTGCGTGTAATCTGCGCGCATGAACAGCGTCCATCGCAACATCAAGTTCTACTTCGACTTCTCGTCGCCCTATTCGTACATCGCGTCGGAATGGGTCGAGGCGCTGGCGGCACGCCATGGGCGCACGGTCCAGTGGCACGCCATCCTGCTTGGGGCCACGTTCCAGGCGGCGGAACTGAAGAGCCCGGTGTCGCACCCGATCAAGCGGGAGTATTCGCTGCTCGACTTCGCGCGATCGGCGCGCTTCGCCGGCGTGCCGTTCGTGATGCCGGCCCGGTTTCCGATCGCGACGCAAAACGCCGCCCGCGTGTTCTGGTGGCTCCAGGCCACCGACCCCGCGCGCGCCGCGGCCTGGGCGCGTGCCGGCTTGCGGGCCTACTTTGCCCGCGGGGTGGACCTCAGCGACGCCGCCACGCTGAAGGCTCACGCCGCCGGGTTCGGCATCGATCCCGGGCAAGCCGAAGCGGTGTGGACCGGTCCGCCATGGAAAGACCGGCTGCGCCAGGCCAATGACGATGCGATCGCGGCCGGGGTGTTCGGCGCGCCCTTCTTTCTGATCGACGCCGAGCCTTTCTGGGGCAATGACCGGCGCGCGCAGATGGAGCGCTGGCTGGAGAGCGGGCCTTTTTGAAGGAATGCCATGAAGAAGACCGCCAAGTCCCTGGTGGAAGAGGCGATGGGCCTCGTCACCACCTACACCGTCGAGCAGGCGCGCGCGCTGCACGGCCACCCCGGGGTGCAGTTCGTCGACATCCGCGACGTGCGCGAACTCGAACGTGAGGGCGTGATCCCAGGTGCGCTGCACGCGCCACGCGGCATGCTCGAGTTCTGGGTCGATCCCGAGTCGCCCTACCACCGCGAGGCCTTTGCGCAGGACAAGGAGTTCGTGCTGTTTTGCGCCGCCGGCTGGCGCTCCGCGCTGGCCACCCAGGCGCTGATGGACATGGGGCTGGAGCGCGTCGCGCATGTCGGCGGCGGCTTCACGGCCTGGAAGGAAGCGGGCGCGCCCATCGCGGACAAGCCGGCGCGGAAAGACTGAGATGACCCTGGCCGATCAGTTGCGCATCCAGGCGCATGCCAATCGGCTTGCCAATCGCCGGCTCCACACCGCGATGGCGGTGCTGGCGGACGCGGAATTCCACGCGCCGCGCATCAGCTTCTTTCCAAGCCTGTCCGCGACGCTGAACCATGTTCTTGCGGTCGACGAGTACTACATCGGCGCGCTGCATGGGGAACCCGGCTTGCCGGCCCGGTACGACGCCTTCGTGCCGGCGCCAACCCGGGTCGAGCTGGCCGCGCGCCAACGCGCCAGTGACGAACGTCTGATCGCCTGGTGCCGCGCGCTCGACGACGCCGGGTGCGACCGCATCGTCGAGATGGATCGTGGCAGCCACGTTCAGCGCGATCGCGCCGGCCACGTGCTGGCGCACGTCTTCATGCACCAGACCCATCATCGCGGCCAGGTTCACGCGATGCTGGCTGGCACGGCGGTGGCGCCGCCCCAGCTCGACGAGTTCCTGATGCCCAGCGAGGCGCATTTGCGCGTGGGCGACATGGCCGCGCTCGGCTGGAACGAAGCAGCGATTTACGGCCCCTACAATCCCAGTTGACGTATACGTCAATCACGCGCCCCGCGCAGGAGACACGATGCCCGCACTCGCCTCCAGGCTCCACCCGCGCTCCGAGGACTTCAAGGCGAACGCTGCGGCGATGCGCGCGCTGGTCGACGACCTGAACGCCAGGCTCGCGCAGATCGCACACGGCGGCGGCGAAGCGGCGCGGGCCAAGCACCTCGCTCGCGGCAAGCTGCTGCCGCGCGAGCGGGTCGAGATGCTGCTCGACCCCGACACGCCCTTCCTCGAAGTTGCGCCGTTGGCCGCGCTGGGCATGTACAAGGAGCGCGCCGGGCAGGACGCGGCGCCGGGCGCCGGCCTGATTGCCGGCATCGGCCGCGTCAGCGGCGTCGATTGCATGGTGGTGTGCAACGACGCCACCGTGAAGGGCGGCACCTACTTCCCGATGACGGTGAAAAAGCACCTGCGCGCGCAAGAGATCGCGCAGCAAAACCGCCTGCCCTGCATCTACCTGGTCGACAGCGGCGGCGCCAACCTGCCGAACCAGGACGAGGTGTTTCCAGACCGCGACCACTTCGGCCGCATCTTCTTCAACCAGGCGCAGATGAGCGCGCTGGGCATCCCGCAGATCGCCGTGGTGATGGGCTCGTGCACGGCGGGCGGCGCTTACATGCCGGCGATGAGCGACGAGTCCATCATCGTCAAGAACCAGGGCACGATCTTCCTGGCCGGCCCGCCGCTGGTGAAGGCCGCCATCGGCGAAATCGTGAGCGCCGAAGACTTGGGCGGCGGCGACGTGCACACACGCCTGAGTGGCGTGGCCGATCACCTGGCGCAGAACGACACCCATGCGCTGGCGATCGCGCGCGCGTCGGTGGCCAACCTGAACTGGCGCAAGGACATCGCCGCGCGTTGCATGGCACCGCGCCCGCCGCTGTTCGACGCGGCTGAATTGCACGGCGTGATTCCGGTCGACACGCGCAAGCCGTACGACGTGCGCGAGATCATTGCCCGCATCGTCGATGGCAGCGAGTTCGACGAATTCAAGGCGCGCTATGGGCAGACGCTGGTGACCGGCTTTGCGCACATCGAAGGCATGCCGGTGGGCATCGTTGCCAACAACGGCGTGCTGTTTTCCGAGAGCGCCATGAAGGGCGCGCATTTCATCGAGCTGTGCTGCCAGCGCAAGATCCCGCTGGTCTTTCTGCAGAACATCACCGGCTTCATGGTCGGCCGCAAGTACGAGGCCGAAGGCATCGCCAAGCATGGCGCCAAGATGGTCACGGCGGTGTCGACCGCGCAGGTGCCCAAGTTCACGCTGATCATCGGCGGCAGTTTCGGCGCCGGCAACTACGGCATGTGCGGCCGCGCCTATTCACCGCGTTTCTTGTGGATGTGGCCGAACGCGCGCATCTCGGTGATGGGCGGCGAGCAAGCCGCCAGCGTGCTGGCCACCGTCAAGCGCGACGGCATCGAGGCCAAGGGCGGCGCGTGGAGCGTGGACGAAGAAAACGCGTTCAAGCAACCCATCCTCGACCAGTTCGAGCACCAGGCCCATCCGTACTACGCCAGCGCGCGCTTGTGGGACGACGGCGTGATCGACCCCGCCGACACGCGCCGCGTGCTGGCGCTGGCGATTTCGGCCAGCCTGAACGCACCCATCGCCGACGCGAAATTTGGAATCTTCCGGATGTGATGTACGATGTGCATGAAGGCATAACCCTCTACACATCATGCGCACCAACATCGACATCGAAGAGAAACTGATGGCCGACGCCATGAAGGCCGGCCCGTACAAGACCAAGAAAGAGGCAGTCGAAGCCGGCCTGAAGCTGCTGGCCCGCCAGGCCGCGTACCGCGAAATCATGAAATGGCGCGGCAAGCTCAAGTGGGAGGGCGACGAAAGCATCGACTGGACGGTGCCGGCGCCCGGCTCAGGGGCGCTTGTCGCCGCCGAGCCCGCCCCAAGGAAGCGCCGTGCTGGTCGTTGATTCGAGCGTCTGGATCGCGTATTTCAACGCTGCCGATGACCCGGCCGCGCTGATGCTCGATCAGTTGCTCGACCACGGCGAGGTCCGCCTGGTCGTGCCCGACTTGGTGCTGTTCGAGGTGCTGCGAGGCTTTCGCCACGAGCGCGACCACCGTCAGGCGCGGCTGCTGATGGAAACCTTGAGCATCGAAGCGGTGGGTGGCGCCGACATGGCGCTGGCCGCGGCGCAGCACTACCGCAGCCTGCGCGCCCAGGGCATCACGGTGCGCAGCCCCATCGACGTGCTGGTGGCCACCTTCTGCATCGAGCGCGACTACGCGCTGCTGCACCGTGACCGCGACTTCGATGCCTTCGAGGACTTGCGCGGCTTGCGCGGCTGGAGCCATTGATGGTGCCGGACAGCATCTACCTCACCCCCGAACACGAACTGCTGCGCGAGCAGATCGCGCGCTTCATCGCGCGCGAAGTCGAGCCGCATGCTTTGGCCTGGGAAGAGGCCGGCTTCACCCCGCGCGAGGTGCTTCGCAAGCTGGGCGACGCGGGTTTGCTTGGCCTGATGTACGCCAGCGAGCATGGCGGCGCCGAGGCCGACGCGCTGACCAACCTGGTGTTCGCCGAGGCACTGTCTCAATCCACGTTCGGCGGCTTCATCATCACGGTGCTGGTGCACACCGACATGGCGAGCCCGCACCTGCACCACGCCGGCACCGCGGCGCAGCGTGCCAGATACATGCCCGGCATCACGGCCGGCCGCACCATCACCGCGGTCGGCATCAGCGAGCCCGGCGCGGGCTCCGACGTGGCCGGCATGCGCACCACGGCGCGGTTTGAAAAGAGTGCTGACGGTGACCACTGGGTGCTCAACGGCAGCAAGATCTTCATCACCAACGGCGTGCACGCCGACCTGTATTTCATCGCCGCCAAGACGGGCTCCGCGCGCCACGCGATGTCGATGTTCATCGTCGAAAAGGGCACGCCCGGCTTCACGGTCGGGCGCTCGTTGCACAAGAGCGGCTGGCTCTCGTCGGACACCGCCGAACTGGTGTTCAACGATTGCCGCATTCCCGCCGACCACCTGCTCGGCGAAGAAAGCCGCGGCTTCTATTCGGTGATGAAGAACTTCCAGACCGAACGCATCGCGCTGGCCGCGATGGCGGTGGGCCACGCCACGCAGGCACTGCTGCTCACGCTGGCGTTCGTGCGCGACCGCCGGGCCTTCGGCACCAGCCTGTTCGACAAACAAACCGTGCGCCAGCGCATCGCGATGCTCGACGCCAAGACGCGCGCCGCGCGCCAGTTCATGTACCACTGCGCCTGGCGCGTGACTCAGGGGCACGACGTGGTGCAGGAGGTCTCGATGTTGAAGGCCTTGACCGGCGAACTGGTCAACGAGGTCGTGCACACCTGCCAGCAGTTCCATGGCGGCATGGGCTACATGCGCGGCGTCGCCATCGAGCGGCTGTGGCGCGACGCGCGGGTGCTGGCCATCGGCGGCGGCGCCACCGAGGTGATGCTCGACGAAGTCGCCAAGCGCTATTGAGCCGGCCGAGCCGCGTCGAACCATGCCCATGCCAAACCGCATCAAAGCCGTGCACTCGCTGTGGTCGCTGTTTCAGGCGCGCGACTGGGCCGGCGCCCGCCGCTTGCTCGCCGACGCCGCCACGCTGACATGGCATGCCTCCGGCGAACGGCTGCTGGACGCCGACGCGATCATCCGCGTCAACGCCGTGTACCCGGAAGGTTGGAGCCTGCGCGTCATCGAGGTGAACGCCTTGCTCGACGGCCGGGTGCATTCGGTGGTCGAAGTGACCCACCCGCCCGGCCGATTTTTCGCCAACTCGCTGTTTGGCTTCGACGGCGATCGCATCGCGCGGGTCGACGAATACTGGTCGAGCGTCGAGCCGCCGCCCGCGTGGCGAACGGCGCAAGCCATCGGCGCCTATGAGCGATTCGGCGTCGGACTGATGCACGAGCCCGAGCCCGAGCCCGCGCCCGAACCCGCGCCGGCCGAATCTGCGCTGCGCCAGCACCTCGCCACGCTGGCGCGCTACAACCTGTGGGCCACGCGCCAACTGTTCGTGCACATCGACGCGTTGCCCGACGCCGACTACCGGGTCGATGCCGGCCTGTTTTTCCCCAGCGTGCATGGCACGCTCAACCACCTGCTCGTCGGCGAGCACCTGTTGTGGTTTCGGCGCTTTGCCGAGGGTGTGTCGCCGCAAGCGCAGTTGAATGCCGAGATCGAACCGGACCGCGCGCGCCTGCGCGAGCGGCTGGTCGATGGAGCCCAGGCCTGGCTGCCATTCATCGCGGATTGCGCCGCGGACCGCTTCGACGGCGCGCTGAACTACACCACGACGAGGGGCCAGGCCGTGGCGTTGCCATTCGCTGCCACACTGGCCCATGTGTTCAACCACGCCACCCACCACCGCGGCCAGATCACCGCGGACATCACCGCGCTGGGACACCCGTGCCCGGAGCTCGATCTGGTGTGGATGCTGCAATCCGAAAGTTCCCGCCCATGAGTGACCCGTTGATCGAAGTGACGCGCCCGTCAGCGCACGTGGCGCGGGTGTTCCTCAACCGGCCGGACGTGCGCAATGCGTTCAACGCCGAGTCCATCGCCGCGCTCACCGGCGTCTTTGCTGACCTGTCGCAGGACGCCGAATTGCGCGCGGTCGTGCTCGGTGGCCATGGCAAGGCGTTCTGCGCCGGCGCCGATCTGGGCTGGATGCGCTCGATGGCCGACTACACCTGGGAGCAAAACCGCGCCGACGCCCAAGCGCTGGCCGACATGCTGTGGACGATCTACCAGTGCCCGGTGCCCATCGTCGGCCGCATCCAGGGCGACTGTTATGCCGGTGGCGTGGGCCTGGCGGCAGTGTGCGATGTGCTGGTCGCCGCGCTGGGCGTCAATTTTTGCCTCAGCGAGGCCAGGCTCGGCTTGCTGCCGGCCACCATCAGCCCGTATGTCATTCGCGCTCTGGGCGAACCGGCCTCGCGCCGCTACTTCGTCACGGCCGAGCGCTTCAGCGCCACCCAGGCGCAGGCGCTGGGCCTGGTGCACGAGGTGTGTGCGCCCGAGGCGCTCGATGCCAAGGTCGACGAGATCGTCGCTGCTCTGGTGGCCAACGGACCGATGGCCTTGCGCGCCTGCAAGACGCTGGTGCGGGATGTGGCGGGTCAACCGATCACGCCGGCGCTGCGTGAAGAGACCGCCCGGCGCATTGCCGACATCCGCGCCAGCGCCGAAGGCCGCGAGGGCGTGCAGAGTTTTCTCGACAAGCGAACGCCGGCCTGGCTGGCAGGGCCCGGTTGACGCCGGGCCGATTCAACCGGGAGACCCGATGAACCTGGACACCCCTCAACTGCTGGCGATCGCCGCCGCGCTGGGCTGGGCCAGCGGTTTGCGGCTGTACGCCGTGCTGTTCATGACCGGCATGGCGGGCACCCTCGGCTGGGTCAGCCTGCCCACCGGCTTGAGCCTGCTGCAAAGCCCGGTGATGCTGGGCGCCAGCGGCTTCATGCTGTTCGTCGAGTTCTTCGCCGACAAGATTCCCGGTCTCGACTCGTTGTGGGACATGGTGCACACGGTGGTGCGCATTCCCGCCGGCGCGGCCCTGGCGGCCAGCGTGTTCGGGGCCGACCAGTCGGCCTGGGCCATGGCTGCGGCGCTGATGGGCGGCACGCTGGCGGCCACCAGCCATGTGGCCAAGGCCACCACGCGCGCGGCGGCCAACACGTCGCCCGAGCCGTTCTCCAACATCGGCCTGTCCTTGCTGGGCGACAGTGTGGTGCCCGCCAGCCTGTGGCTGTCGTGGGCGCACCCGTATGCGTTCTTCGCAGCAGTCGGCGTCGCGCTGATCGTGATGATTGCGCTGATCTGGGTGTTCGGAAAATTCCTGCGCCAGTTGGCGCGCCGATTCTCGGGCTGGTTCGCCACCGGCCAGCCATCGATGAGGCCTTGATGTTCAAGAAAATCCTGATCGCCAACCGGGGCGAGATCGCGTGCCGGGTGGCTGCCACGGCGCGCCGGCTCGGCGTGCTCACGGTGGCCGTCTTTTCCGACGCCGATGCCAACGCCAAGCATGTGCTGGCCTGCGACGAAGCGGTGCACATCGGCCCGCCCGCGCCACGCGACAGTTACCTGCGCGGCGACCGCATCATCGAAGCGGCGCTGGCCACCGGCGCCCAGGCCGTGCACCCCGGCTACGGCTTCCTGAGCGAAAACGAAGACTTCGCGCAGGCCTGCGCCGACGCCGGCCTGGTGTTCATCGGCCCGCCGCCGTCGGCCATCCAGGCGATGGGCTTGAAGTCCGAATCCAAACGGCTGATGGACAAGGCCGGCGTGCCGCTGGTGCCCGGCTACCACGGCGCCGACCAGGACGCCGCGCTGCTCAAGCGCGAGGCCGGCTCCATCGGCTACCCGGTGCTGATCAAGGCCAGTGCCGGTGGCGGTGGCAAAGGCATGCGGGTGGTCGCCCAGGCCGAGGATTTCGACGCCGCGCTGGCCTCGTGCCAACGCGAGGCGATCAACAGTTTCGGCGACGACGCGGTGCTGGTCGAACGCTATGTCACGCGGCCGCGCCACATCGAGATCCAGGTGTTCGGCGACGCGTTCGGCAACTGCGTCTACCTGTTCGAGCGCGACTGCTCGGTGCAGCGGCGCCACCAGAAGGTGCTCGAAGAAGCGCCCGCCCCGGGCATCAGCGACGCGCGCCGGCGCGAGATGGGCGCAGCGGCGGTGGCCGCAGCCAAGGCGGTCGGCTACGTCGGCGCCGGCACGGTGGAATTCATCGCCGAGCCCACGGCCGACGGCGACCTGCGCTTCTTCTTCATGGAGATGAACACGCGGCTGCAGGTCGAGCACCCGGTCACCGAGGCGATCACCGGGCTCGATCTGGTGGAGTGGCAATTGCGTGTGGCCTCGGGCGAGCCGCTGCCGTTGAAGCAGCACGAACTGCGCATTCACGGCCACGCCATCGAAGCGCGCATCTGCGCCGAAAACCCGGACGCGCAGTTCCTGCCCGCCACCGGCCGATTGAACGTGTACCGCACGCCGCAGGCCGCGAGTTTCGAGCGCGCCGACGTGCGCTTCGACGCCGGCGTGCGCGAAGGCGACAGCATCTCGCCGTACTACGACTCCATGCTGGCCAAGCTGATCGTCTGGGGCCACGACCGCGAGCAGGCGTTGGCGCGGCTGGATGCCGCGCTGGCGCAAACCCACATCGTCGGCCTGCACACCAACGTGGCCTTTTTGCGCCGCGTCGTGACCAGCCCGTCGTTTGCCAACGCCGACCTGGACACGGCCTTGATCGAGCGCGAGCGCGCCTTGCTCTTCAACGCCGCGCCGCTGCCGCTCGAAGTGGCTGCGGCAGGCGTGGTGGCGCACGCGCTGGCGGCCGAGCGTGCGTTGGAAACCGCCGACCCGTGGTCGCGCCGCGATGGCTGGCGCCTGCATGGCGCGGCCACGCGGCGCTTCGACTTGCAGGTGCAGGGCACGCACCACGTGTTCACGCTGGTGCGCACGCACGGGGGTGCGCAGGAGCTGGTGCAGGGCGCGCGGCGCTGGCCGTTCGAGGCCTGTTCGCGCGGCGCTGAACGGCACGACGTGACCCTCGGCGAGCGCCGCTGGACGCTGACCGTGTACGCCACGGCCGAGCGCATCAGCATCTTCGCGCCCGAGGGCTCGGCGGTGGTCGACGAGATCGACCCGATCGCCCATGCCGGCGAGGGCGCTGCCGAGGGCGGCCGCCTCACGGCGCCGATGCCCGGCAAGGTGATCGCCTTCCTGGCCCAGGTCGGCCAGGTGGTGACGCTGGGCCAACCGCTCGCGGTGATGGAGGCCATGAAGATGGAGCACACCATCGCCTCGCCGCGCGATGGCACGGTGGAAGAACTGCTGTACGCCGTCGGCGACCAGGTCAGCGAGGGCGGGGAATTGCTGCGCCTGGCGGCGACCTGAACCGGCCGCTTGCGACCGGGCCGATCAGCTGCTCTCAGCCCCTGAGCCAATGCTTTGGATTGAGCCAGTGGCCCGCGCGGCGAGCCACCCCGGAAGGCGGCGCGTTCAACTCCTGCGGATTCGTCAGCCCGAAGCCCGAGGTGTCGCGGCCCCAGGGCAGCTCGCGCGCCGTCGCACCGGCCGCCGGCCTGGCCATGCGGGCGGCTGCCTCGCGCAAGCGGGCTTCGTCCAGGGCATGGGCGTGGTTGGCCCGGGCCAGGCGGCGCGCCAGTGCAATCAGTTCCTTGTCGCCGGTGGCGCGGCACAGCCACAGGCCGTCGTGTTTTGTGGCCTGGCTCTTGAGCAGCAGGTTCACATCGATGTCCTGCCCGTAGCGGCGCAGCAGCAGGAAGTGGAGTCGGGTGGCGGTGCGAAGCCGGAAGGTCGGGTCCATGCAAGCTCCTCTTTTTCTTCGGTTTCAGATCGTCCCGTGGCCCGTGGCGCCGTCCCATCCCCGAAACGAGGGGTGGCGCCGGACCCTGCGGGGGCCGGCGTGGAATCGATCACGCTGCCCAGCGCTTGAGCGCACAGTCTTGGCCGTATCCACCCCCGATGCGTTGGGCCAGGCGGCTTGGGTTAGTCTTTCAGACCTGTGCTGATTCGAAAATGAGGCTTGGCCATGATTCCCCCAGAAGTCACCCTCGTCGACGTGGGCCCGCGCGATGGCCTGCAAAACGAAGCGCAGCCTGTGGCCACCGCGCACAAGGTCGAACTGGTGCACTTGCTGCAGGCGGCGGGCCTGCGCGAGATCGAAGTCACCAGCTTCGTCAGCCCCAAGTGGGTGCCGCAGATGGCCGACAACGCGGCGGTGATGGCCGGCATCCAGCGCAAGCCGGGCGTGCGCTACTCGGTGCTCACGCCCAACATGAAAGGCCTGGAGGCGGCGCTTGAATGCCAGCCCGACGAGATCGTCGTCTTCGGCGCCGCCAGCGAGGCCTTCAGCCAGCGCAACATCAACTGCTCGATCGAAGAATCGATCACGCGGTTCGCGCCGGTGGTGGCCGCGGCCCACGCGCAGGGCATCAAGGTGCGTGGCGCGATTTCGTGCGCCCTGGGCTGCCCGTACCAGGGCGACGTGAGCCTGGACGACGTGGAGCGGGTCGTGCGCTTGATGAAGGACATCGAAGTCGACCACTGCGGCGTGGCCGACACCATCGGCGTGGGCACGCCGCAACGCGCCCGGTCGGCGCTGGAGCGCGCGTTGCGCCATTACCCGCTGAGCCAGGTGAGCGGCCATTTCCACGACACCTACGGCCAGGCGCTGGCCAACATCTACGCCTGCCTGGAGCTGGGCGTGCATCACTTCGACACCAGCATCGCCGGCCTGGGCGGCTGCCCGTATGCCAAGGGTGCCACCGGCAACGTGGCCACCGAAGACGTGCTGTTCATGCTGCGCGGCATGGACATCGACACCGGCATCGACCTCGACAAGCTGCTCGACGCCAGTGCGTTCATCTCCGGCGTGCTGGGCCGCGCGCCGGTCTCGCGCGCCGGCAAGGCGCTGCTGGCCAAGCGCCCGGCGGCCACGGCATGAGTTCGCCGCGGGAAGTGCGCCCCGAAGGTTTCCAGCGCGTGGCGCAGGCGCTGGCCAGTGCCGGCCACGCGCATGCGCCGCTGTGGCTCGAGGTGGCGGCGCGCACCTCGCAGGAAGCCGCCGACGCGCTCGGTGTGCAGGTCGGCCAGATCGCCAAGAGCGTGATCTTCAGGCGCTTGGGCGACGATGCGGCCGTGCTCGTGATTGCCAGCGGCGACCGGCGCGTCGATGAAAAAAAGGTCGTCGCCCGCACCGGCGCCATCGGCCGCGCCGATGCCGCTTTCGTGAAGGCCAGGACCGGCTTCACGATCGGCGGCGTGGCGCCGCTGGCGCACGCGACAACGGCAATCACCTTGATCGACCGCGAGTTGTTCCGCTTCGGCGAGATCTGGGCTGCCGCCGGCCACCCGAACGGCGTGTTCCGGCTCAGCCCGGATCAACTGGTGGCGTTGACCGGTGCGCCGGTGTGCGACATCACGCCCTCGTTCACCACGCTCATCCCCAGCCCGTGCGTCAGCGTGTGCCGCATGGATGAACCCAGCGGCTGGTGCGAAGGTTGCCTGCGCACGCTGGACGAGATTGCCGCGTGGGCCAGCATGGACGACCGCGCCAAGCGCGCGGTGTGGAAGCTGCTGCCGCAGCGGCGCGAGCAGTCCCTGCGCGGCGCGGGAGGCCTTGCATGAAGGCGCTCACGTTCTGGTTCGACCCGATTTCGCCGTTTGCCCACCTGGCGTTCGAGCGGCTGCCGCAGGCGCTCGCGGGTTTGTCGCACAGCGTGCGTTATCGCCCGGTGCTGTTTGCCGGGCTGCTGAAACACTGGGGTCAAAAGGGCCCGGCCGAGATCGAACCCAAGCGCGCCTGGACCTTCCGCCAGGTGCTGTGGCTGGCTCATCGCCATGCGATCGAGCTGCAAACGCCAGCCGAGCACCCGTTCAACCCGTTGGCCTTGTTGCGCCTGGCGCTGGCCTGCGCTGACGACGGCGTGGCGCCGAACCGGTACGTGTGCGAGCGGGTGCTGCACCATGTGTGGCACGGCGGGCTGGACGCCAACGATCCGCAGCGCCTTGCCGCGCTGACCGCGGCCCTGGCGCCGCGCCGCGATCCGGCCGGCGCGGGGGTCAAGCAGGCGCTGAAGGCATCCACCGATGAAGCGCTGGCGCTGGGCTTGTTCGGCGTGCCCACCATCGAGGTGGACGGCCGGTTGTTCTGGGGCCTGGATGCGCTGGACATGCTGGCCGCGTACCTGCGTGGCGACCCGTGGTTCGACGCGCCCGCCTGGCAACAGGCCGGCGCGCCCAGGCCCGGCGTGAAGCGCTGACCGAAGGCGCGGGCCGCTGCCACCCGACGCGCCTTGACGCAGATCAGACGGCAAGGCGATTTCGACTCGTCCATCGCGCTTGTCAGCTTGCAATGAGCGTAGCGTCAGCCCCTGTTGGTTTCGTGTCAGAGCAGGGTCAGGCCCGTCACCCATGATGCGCGACCCAACGGCGATCGATCGCCGTCGCAGACAACCAAGAAGGAGACAACATGGACATGCAATTGGCGCAACGGATCGCCAGCAATCCCGACTACCAGGCGCTCAAGGCCAAGCGCACCCGCTTCGGCTGGTGGCTCACGCTGGCGATGATGGTCGTGTACTACGGCTTCATCCTGCTGGTGGCGTTCAACAAGGAGTTCCTGTCGCAGCGGCTGGGCGCGGGCGTGATGACGGCCGGCATCCCGATCGGCTTCGGCGTCATCGTGTTCACCGTCGTGATCACGGCCTACTACGTCAACCGCGCCAACAGCGAATTCGACGCGCTGTCCGAAAAGATCGCCAAGGCGGTGCTGAAATGAGCGCCCGCTTCGATCGCATCGGCGACAAGCTCTCCGACACCACGCGGGCCGCGCTGACGCTCGGCGCGCTGTTCGCCGTCTCGGCCACTGTGTATGCCGCCGGCGCCGACCTGGGCCAGGCCCAAAAGCAGGCCACCAACTGGACCGCCATCGGCATGTTCGGCGCGTTCGTCGTGATGACCCTGTTCATCACCAAATGGGCCGCCTCCAAGACCAAGTCGGCGGCTGACTTCTACACCGCCGGTGGTGGCATCACCGGGTTTCAGAACGGCCTGGCGATCGCCGGCGACTACATGTCGGCGGCGTCCTTCCTGGGCATCTCGGCGGCGGTGATGGCCAGCGGTTTCGACGGCCTGATCTACTCCATCGGCTTCCTGGTCGGCTGGCCCGTCATCACCTTCCTGATGGCCGAGCGGCTGCGCAACCTGGGCAAGTTCACCTTCGCCGACGTGGCGGCGTTCCGCTTCGAACAAAAACCGATCCGCATCTTCGCGGCCTCGGGCACCCTGGTCGTGGTGGCGTTCTACCTGATCGCACAGATGGTCGGCGCGGGCCAGCTCATCAAGCTGCTGTTCGGCCTGGAGTACTGGATCGCGGTGGTCATCGTCGGCGCGCTGATGATGGTCTACGTGCTGTTCGGCGGCATGACGGCCACCACCTGGGTGCAGATCATCAAGGCCTGCCTGTTGCTGGGTGGGGCCACCTTCATGGCACTGTCGGTGCTGTGGCACTTCGGTTTCAGCCCCGAGGCCATGTTCGCCGGCGCGGTCAAGATCAAGACCGACCTGGCGCTGAAGGACGGCAAGACCGCCGAGGTCGCGGCGAAGATCGGCCAGTCCATCATGGGCCCGGGCAACTTTGTCAAAGACCCGATCTCGGCCATCAGCTTCGGCATGGCGCTGATGTTCGGCACCGCCGGCCTGCCGCACATCCTGATGCGCTTCTTCACCGTGCCGAGTGCCAAGGCGGCGCGCACCTCGGTGATGTGGGCCACCGGCTGGATCGGCTACTTTTATCTGCTGACCTTCATCATCGGCTTCGGCGCCATCACCTTCGTGCTGACCAACCCCAGCTTCCTCGACGCCAAGGGCGCGCTGCTGGGCGGCGGCAACATGGCGGCGATCCACCTGTCCAACGCGGTCGGTGGCAACGTGTTCCTCGGCTTCATCTCGGCGGTGGCGTTCGCGACCATCCTCGCGGTGGTGGCGGGCCTGACACTGTCGGGCGCCTCGGCGGTGTCGCACGACATCTACGCCACGGTGGTGAAAAAGGGCAAGGCCGACAGCGCGGCCGAGTTGCGCGTGTCCAAGATCACCACGCTCTGCCTGGGCGTCCTGGCGGTCACGCTGGGCATCGTGTTCGAGAAGCAGAACATTGCGTTCATGGTGTCGTTGGCGTTTGCAATCGCCGCCTCGGCCAACTTCCCCGTGCTGTTCATGAGCGTGCTGTGGAAAGACTGCACCACGCGCGGCGCGGTGATCGGCGGCTTCCTCGGCTTGATCTCGTCGGTGGGGCTGACCATCGTGTCGCCGTCGGTGTGGGAAGCCACCCTGGGCAACCCCAAGGGTTCGGCGCTGTTCCCGTACACCTCGCCGGCGCTGTTCTCGATGACCATCGGCTTCGTCGGCATCTGGCTGTTCTCGATTCTGGACAAGAGCGCGCGCGCCAAGGTCGATCGTGACGGCTTCCTGGCGCAGCAGGTGCGTTCGGAAACCGGCATCGGCGCCGCGGGGGCTTCGGGCCACTGAGCACAGGTCGTTGCATGATGAACGGGACCGTGGGCCGTCGGCTCACGGTCCCGTTTTCACATCAGGGCCGCACCCATGCCCGATAACACCAACGAGCCCGCCAGCCCGATCGCGCTACAGCTGGAACACGCCACGTCGGTGGCCCAGGTCCGGGCCGCCGCGCTGCGGATCGACGCCGTGGTGACCCGGCTTCACCGCCGCGGCACGCCGGTCGAGCGCATTGCCCACCGCGTGTGCGATCTCAACGCCCGGGTGTTTGCGCGCCTGTGGGCGGTGCTCGCGCCGGCCGAGCTGGTGGCGCGCAGCTGCCTCGTCGTGATGGGCAGCGAAGGCCGCTGCGAGCAGGTCTTCAAGACCGACCAGGACAATGCCTTGCTGCTGCGCGACGGCGCCGCCGCCGCCCTGCTTGCGCCGCTGGCGCGCGAGTTCATCGACGCGCTGATCGACTTCGGCTACCCGCGCTGCCCGGGCGACATCATGCTGAGCAACCCGCTGTGGCGCCAGCCGCTGGGCGACTTCAAGCAGAGCCTGCGCGAATGGATGTTCGGCGCCGACCCGCAGGGGCCGATGCGGCTGGCGATTTTTCTCGACGCCGCGGCGGTGGCCGGCGACTCGAACCTGCTGGCGCAGGCGCGGCAGTTCGTGCACGAACATGGGGTCGACAACGACGCGTTTTTTGCCCGCTTCGCGCGTGCCGCCGACCAGTTCAACGAGCCCACCGGCTGGTGGCGCCGCCTCGGCTTGCGCGGCGCGCGCGACGAGCCGCTGTTCGACCTGAAGAAGCTTGGCACCTTTCCCATCGTGCACGGTGTGCGCGCGCTGGCGCTGCAACATCGCATCGATGCCGTGCCCACCACCGAGCGGCTGCGCGGCCTGGTCGACGCCCAGCACCTGCCGGCCCGGACCGCCGAGCCACTGGGCCAGGCGCTGCACCTGTTGATGAGCTTGAAGCTGGAGAACAACCTGCGCCAGCGCGAGCGCGGCGAGCCGATGAACAATCTGCTGCGCCTGGCGTCACTGAGCGAGGCGCAGCGCGATCAGCTGCAAGCCGCGCTGGCGGTCGTCAAGCAGTTCAGGCGTTACCTGCGCGAGCATTTCAGGTTCGATTCGCTGTAGCACACAGGCCGATTCCAAAAGCGGTCAGAATCTGCCGCAGCGCTCAGGCATGCGCCGTCGGAGGACCCGGTTTCCCATGTCAAAACTCAGCAAGATCGCCATCACGCTGCTGCTGCTCGCCGGCTTTGCGGCAGCGTTGTTCTTCGCGCTGCGCGGGCAGAAAACCGAGGTCGCCGAGCAGCGCGAAGTCGCTGCGGTGGCCGCGGCCGGCGCGCTGAACGGCCTGATCGCGCTCGACGTCGAGCCGTACTTCAAGGACGAGCGGGTGCGCAGAATCCTGGCCGACAAACGCCTGCCGGTGGCGGTGACGCGCGTGGGCAGCCGCGACATGGCGGCCAAGGTGGCCGCGGGCGGGGCAGCGGCCGGCGCGCCCGACTTCTTCTTCCCGTCCGGCGTGGTGGCGGCCAACCAGATCGTCGACGCCGCGCGCAAGGCGGGCATCGCGGTGGCGCAGTCGTCGCCGTTTCACACGCCGATGGTCATCGCGAGCTGGACGCCGATCGCGCAGATCCTGGTGGCCAACGGCCTGGCCAAACCGCTGGGGGACAAGGTCTACGGCGTCGACATGGTCAAGCTCACCGCGCTGATGCTGGCCAAGAAGCGCTGGAAGGACTTGCAGGGTTCGGCGGCGTACGACGTGACCCGCAGCGTGCTGGTCAGCACCACCGATGTGCGGCGCAGCAACTCGGCGGCGATGTACCTGGCCCTCACCAGCTACGCGCTGCAGGGCGATCTCGTCACCGACCGGCCCACCGCGCAAACCGTCGCCGCCAAGGTGGCCGAGCTGTTCAAGCGCCAGGGCTACCAGGAGAACTATGTCAACGGCAACTTCGACGACTACGTCTCCATCGGCATCGGCAAGACGCCGCTGGCCTTCATCTACGAAAACCAGATGGTGCAGTTCGCGTTGGCCAAGAAGGTGCAGCCCGACATGGTGCTGATCTACCCGCAGCCCACCATCGTCAACAAGGTGGTGTTTGTCGGGTTGAACGAACGCGCAAAGGCGCTGGGTGAACTGCTGGGCGGCAACGCCGAACTGCAGCGCATCGGCGTGGAGTATGGTTTTCGGATTGCCGACACCGCTGTGTTCATGCAAGCCGTCAAGCCCACCGGGCTGGCGGTGGAAGAGCGCATCACCCAGGTCATCGACCCGCCGTCGTTCGAGATCATGGCCGAGATGATCGACGTGGTGGCCCGGGAGATGACGCAATGACGCAGCGCTTGAAGTTCATCGCACTGGCACTGCTGGCGCTGCTGCTGTGGGCCTGCGGCAAGGGCGAGCCCAAGGTCACTGTCAGGTCGCCCGCCTCGGCGCCGGCGGTCGAGGCGCCGGTTTTCAAGGTGCTGGCCACGAGCGACCTGCGCGACGCGCAGCCGCTTGAAGAAATGGTGGCCAAGGCCACCGGGGTGAAGCTCAAATTCACGTTCGGCGGCACGATGGAAAGCACCGAGAGCGTGCTCTCCGGCAAGACCGATGCGCAGGCCGCGTGGTTCGCCAACGCCAAGTATTTGCTCAGCGATCCGCAAGGCCAGGGCCGCGTGAAGCTGCAGGAAAAAATCATGCTGTCGCCGATTGCGGTGGGCGTGAGCGAATCGGCCGCAAAGAAGCTCGGCTGGGACGACCCTTTGGTTGCCGCCAAGGTCGACTGGAAGGCCATCACCCTGGCCGCGCGCGACGGCAAGCTGAGCTACGCGCTGTCCAACCCCGCCACGTCGAACCAGGGCTTCATGGCCTTGATGGGCGTGGTGGCGGCGGCCGGCAACAAGGCCGAAGCACTGAGCGCCGACGACGTCGACCGCGGCGCGATCTCGAACTTCCTCAAGGGCTACAAGCTGCCGGGCGACAACTCGACCTACCTGTCTGAAAAATTCATCGAACAGCAGGGCGGCAAGGTCAACGCCTTCATCAACTACGAAAGCTGGCTGCTGAGCCTGAACAACAGCGGCAAGCTGCGCGAGAAGCTCGTGCTGGTGTACCCGCGCGAGGGTGTGTCCACCGCCGACTACCCGCTGATGCTGCTCGCCGAAGACCGGCGCGCCGACTATCAGAAGGTGGTGGCGTACCTGAAAGGCGCCGAGGCGCAGACCTGGCTGGCGCGCCAGACCCTGCGCCGGCCGATCAACGCCGAGGTGGCCACCAGCCTGGGCGAGCTGTTCCCCAAAGGCGGCATGCTGGTCGAGCTGCCGTTTTCGCCCGACCGCGCGCTGGCCGACGGGTTGATCGACGCCTACCTGAACGAATTTCGCCGCCCCATCGCATCGACCTTCGTGCTCGACACCAGCGGCAGCATGAACGGGCAGGGGCGGCGCGGGCAGTTGATCGAAGCGCTGCACTACGTGGCCGGTGCCGACGCATCGCTCACCGGCCGCCTGGCCAAGCTGACCAACCGCGAGCGGGTGTGGCTGCTGCCGTTTGCCAGCCGGCCCGGCGACACCACGTTCTTTGAAGTGCCGGCCGGCCGCCCCAAGGCGCGCGGCGTGCAGGTGCAGGAGGATTCGCAGGCCAAGCAGAAGGTGCTGGCCGATGTGCGCGCCTATGCCGACGGCCTGCAGATGACCGGCGGCACCGCCCTGTACGACAGTGTGCTCGCGGCGCTCAAGCACATGCTGGAGCAGCGCAAGAAGTCGCCCGACTACCAGTACTCGGTGGTGGCCTTCACCGACGGCGAAAACACCGAGGGCCGCGGGCTGGCGCAGTTCAAGGCGGCGTATGCGCAACTGCCGGAAGACGTGCGCGCGATTCCGGTGTTCATGGTGCTGTTCGGCGAAGCCAAGGAAGCCGACCTGAAAGACCTGGTGCAGACGACGGGCGGGCGTGTGTTCGATGCGCGCAAGACGCCGCTGTATTCGGTGTTCAAGGACATTCGGGCCTACCAATAGGCGTGATGGACAAGCTGCTGCGCTTCCTCGTCAGCCCCGCCAACTGGTGTGGCCTGGGCCTGGCCACCCTGGTGTTGGTGCTCAAGGCGATGGACCTCGTGGGCCTGTCGGGCCTGGCGGTGGCGCTGCTCGGCTACGCGGCCGGCTTCACGGCCGGGGGCCTGTGGCTGGGTTTCCCCAAACTCGCCGGCCCGATGTGGGAGTCGCTCGAATTCAGCGACGAAGGCGATGCCCGCGAAGCCATGAACCGCGCGCTGGCGGGCGTGCGCAGCCTGGTCGACTACAACCCCGAAAAGCGCCTGCCCGCCAGCCTGCAGGCCAAGGTGGTCGAGTTGTGCAACGGCCTGGAAGGGCTGCTCGCGCAATGGGAGCGCAGCAAGGGATCGCTGTCGCTGCAAGAGAGTTTCCATGCCCGCCACATCGCCATCTCGTACCTGCCCGACGCGCTGAAGACCTTTCTGTCGATCCCGGCGCAGTACGCCGCCAGCCGCGTGCTGGAAAACGGCAAGACCGCGCAAGACACTTTTCGCGACACGCTGGCCGAGCTTGAGGGCAAGGTCAAACAGCTCGGCGACGATCTTGCAAGCCAGGACGCGCATGCGTTCCTGGTGCACTCGCGATTCCTGCAAGACAAGTTCGGCAATCCAGCGGTGCCTGGCGCACCGTCGCTCGACAGCAGATTGATTCAACCCGCCCAGGAGATTCGTGATGGCAAGCCCTGAAACCACCGCCGTGACCGTGCCCAGCTTCCAGCTCGAAGCCCCCGAGGTCATCACCCCGCTGCCCGTCGAGGCGAGCCGCACCGCAGTGCCGCTCAAGCCCGAGATGATGCAGGCGGTGGACGACCAGGTCATGCGCTTCGTCGATGCCTTGCTGAAGGAAGACGTGCACAGCGACAGCTTCAAGGCCAAGCTCGACTCGGCCTTTGCGCTCGGCAAGGAAGAGGTGTCCACCGCCGCCGGCCTGATGCAGGGCCGCTTCATGCAGCGCAATTTCAACGGGGTGGAAAACAGCCTGGCCTACAAGGCAATCAACGACATCCGCGGCCACCTCGACGAACTGAACCCCGGCAACGAAGGCGACCTGCTGCAGCCGAACAAGCTGCTCGGCATCATCCCGTTCGGCAACAAGCTGCAGGCCTACTTCCGCAAGTTCGAAAGCGCGGGCGAACAGTTGAAGGTGTCGATGGGCCAGCTCTACGCGGCGCGCGACGATGTGCAAAAAGACGTGGTCGACATCGAAGCCACGCGCACCAAGCTGTGGGAAGCGATGCAAAAGCTCGCCGCCGCCGCGCATTTTGCAGAATCGCTGGACGCCAAGCTCGCCGCCAAGGTGACCGAACTCGAACCCGCCGACCCGCAACGCGCCCAGGCGCTGCGCCAGGAGGTGCTGTTCTACGCGCGCCAGAACCTGACCGACATCCTGACCCAGCAGGCGGTGTGCGTGAACGGCTACCTGGCGCTCGATGTGCTCAAGAAGACCGGCCGCGAAATGATGAACGGCTGCACCCGCGTGGCCACCACCGGCATGAGCGCGCTGGCCGTGGCGCAGACCGTGGCGCGCGCCACCGGCAACCAGATCCAGGTGATGGAAATGCTGCAGGGCGTCAACGCAACCATCGGCAAGCTCATCACCGAAAGCGGCAAGCAGCTCAACCAGCATGTCGACGCCACCGCGCAGTTTGCCGCCAACCCGATGATCGGCATCGACAAGATCAAGGAGATGTTCGACCAGACCTTCAAGGCCATGGACGCGATGGACACCTTCCGCGCCAAGGCGATTGATGCGATGGGCCAGAACAACGCCATCATGAAGGACCAGCTCGCGCGCAGCGAGCAGTACGTGGACCGGGTGCGGCTGGAGCAGGCGCGGGCGGCGGTGGCTGTATCGCCGTCCGGGGCGATCTCAGGGCCCGTGAAGTTGTGATCGACTCATGTCCACGCGCCGGCAAGACCTGCAACGCAATCGACCATTCTTTGCATCGACAACGGCTCATTCCAACGTCAGAACCAGACGCTTGCCCATTGCGGCGGCGGCTCTTTCAAGAGTCTTGAGCGAAGGCCAGTGGGCGGGGTCCTCGAGGCGCTTGGCAGCGGGCCAAGAGGTTTTCAGCGCGCGGGCCAAGTCGGAAAG
Organism: Methylibium sp.; assembly: GCA_031415135.1. GTDB lineage: Bacteria > Pseudomonadota > Gammaproteobacteria > Burkholderiales > Burkholderiaceae_C > LGRD01. The sequence continues at coordinate 28,568 of JANORB010000078.1, read as the reverse complement.
CGTGCGCTCGCCGCGAGCCAGGCGCAGCAGCATCGCAGCCTGGGTCTTCGCGTCCGGGGCGATGTAGTGCGCGCCGCGAACCTTCCGGCTGGGTGCTGGCACCTCCTTGGACTCATCCAGGCGCCAAGCCAACATGGCCGACAGAACCTCGGCGGCATTGAACAACGCTTCTTCCTTCGTTTGACCTTCGGTGAACGTGTCCGGGAGATCGACGAACTGAACGAAAAAGCTTCCGTCCTTCTGTGATTCAACTGTCGCAGGGTAGCGAATGTCCATGGTGTTGCCTTACTTGAGTTTCACGCCGGTCTGGCGCTGTATTGCCGCGAGCAGGCCGGCACCGATGTCGCGCGAGCCGTGGACCGGAACCGGTACGGCCAGGCCATTCTTCGTCAGGATGTGATGGCTCCCGTTGACGCGGTTCAATGACCATCCGGCAGCTTTCAGCGTCGCGATGACTTCCTTGCCCGTCACACTTTGAATGATAGATCACAAGTGATATAGGCGCAAGCTGGTTTCGCTGGCGGCTTCGCAGCTGCATGGCGTGAACGCCGCCGTCGGCAAGCTCAGCGCTGAAAGTGGCAAGCAGCTCAGGCTACGCGCTCGACTTGTCGAACGGGTTGACCACTCGCAACGAACCGAAGCGTTGGCCCGAATTGAAGTCTTTGGAGTAGAGCGTTTGCGCGCCGCCAACCAGGGCTGCCGGCTCAAAAGCCGCGGCGCAGGCCGACCGACAGCACATTGGCACCGGTCGAAGAACTCAGCGGGCTCTCGTTTCCAGACAACGGCAGTTCGTAGCCCTGCAGCGTCAGCGTGCCTGCCCAGCCGGGCGCGAAGCGCCAGGCCAGGCCAACGCCGGCCAGCAAATGGTTGCTGCCCGCCAGCGGCACGCCGTTGCTGGCGCCGTTGAACAAAGTTCCGGTTCGGCTGGTGCGGCGCTGGTAGGCGCCCAGGCGGCCAAAGGCGGACCAGTCTTCGCCGAGGCGCCACTCGCCGACCACCGCGCCCATCAGACCCGGGCGCCAGCGTGCGCCCAGCAGAATCACCCCGGCCTCCAGCCGCAGGCTGCTCAGCGGCGCGTAGCCCAGTGCCACCTGGGTGGAGAGCGCGTCGCGGTTCTCGACGCCGGACGAGGTGGCGATGCGGTAGCGGTTCCAGCCCAGTTCGGTGGCAACACTCCAGCCGTCGGCGGCCATGGCGCTCGCGCCCGCCAGCAACAGAACGGCGGCGGGTGCGAGGCGAAACGATGGGCGCACGGAAGGCATCGCCGCGGCCTGCTACTGCGCCACCAGTTCGATGATCTCGCCGCTGGAGCGCTTCAGCAGCAAGGCCTTGCCGTGCATGCGAGCCTCGCTGCAACTGGCGGCGACCTTTTGCAGTTCGCTGCACAGCTTGCCGTCTTGCACGGTCCACTTGCCTGAGTCGTTGAAGCCCCGGCTCGTGTTGATCCAGAAGTAGCCGCTGGACTTGTATTCCAGGCGCCAGCTCGTTCCGTCGGCCAGCTTGACCGCGAACACCTTGCCGGCGAGCGCCTCTTGCAGCGCGAAGGCCGACGGCGTGCTTGAGTCGGCGGAGAAGTCGGCGGAGAAGCCGGCGGGGGCGGTCTGGGCCAAGGCCTGCGTGGCTGCCAGCAGCGGCAGCATCATTGCTCTGTTCATGAGAATCTCCGTGCGGTATTGATCGCTTGCTCGGGCGACCGATGTGGCGCGCGCGCGGGGCATGCAGGCCGCGCGCTGTCGTGCGCGCGGCCTCACTTGGCCAGATCAGTTGTCCCAGAACCAGATGGCGTTGTAGAGCTTGCGGTCGGTGCCGCGGAACGACAAACCAGCCTCACGATAGTCGCTGGTGTTGGCGGTCAGCGGCACGACGTTCGGCGACGTGCAACGCGGGTTCGGGTTGGTGCCCGAATTGGCCGTGAACGTGGACAGGCTGGTGCCCGCGACCACCTTGGCGAATTCGCGCCCCGGTGCGCTCAAGTCGCCCAGCGCCAGCGGCTCGAAGTCGAGCCGCGTGCGCAGCCCATGGTTGGCGGTCTCGGCCTGGCTGTTGGTGGCGGTGGCGAAGTTCTGCGAGAACAGGTAACCCGAGCCGACATAGGTTCCGGCCGGCGTCGTCCAGCTCAGGGTCTGTGCAAGAGAGGCCACTTCGCCGGCCGACGCTCCGGTGGGTTTGAGGTAGGCGTCGACAAACGCCGGCGCCATCGTGGGCCATGTCTTGCTCGCGCCGAGGCCGGCGTTTTCAGCCGCATAGTTGGTGCGTGTGTAGAGGATTTCATCCGGGCTGTCCGACAGGGCGCTGTAGCGGAAGACCTCGATCTTGTAGCGCGACCACGCCGGAATGCTCGTGACCTGGTTGGCCACCGCCGTGGGCGAGAAGTCCTGGAACGACGCCGTGGTGGTGTTGAGCACCGGTGTGGGCATCGCCAGGGCGCTGCCGTCCAGGTTCGCGGCGTCGAGGATGAAGTCGGCCGCCGCGCTGCCGGTCCAGAACTGGAATGTGACGTTGTCGGTGTTCAGCCGCGTCGAGCCGTTCTGGTAGGTGATGCCCATGCGGTCGTCGGTGCCGCAGCGCTGCGAGCGGAACAACACGACGCCGGCGCTCGGCAGCCCCGGGCCGGTAAACCGCACGGCGCGAACATCGTTGGTGTTCGGGCTGTTCAGGTCGAAGATCAGCCGCATCTGCGACTCGAACCGGTCCTTGAAGAAAAACGGATCGGCGTTGTTGCCAGGTGCCGCACCCGCCGGGTTGGTTGCGATCTTGCGGTTCAGGCGCGGGTCGGCGAAGGCGCGGTAGGGGCGCTGGTTGCCGACGAAGTCCCATGCGCCGCCGACCTTGGCCAGGAGCCAGTCGCCGGCGGCGGCCACGCCGCTGGCGGTCGTCAGCGGGTAGCGCACCACCACACAAGGGCCGGTATTGCAGTACGGGTGTTTGAACTCCTTCGGGTCGGTCAGGCCCTCGGCGCTCAACGCCAGCACCACCAGGCCTTTGCCGACCTTGGCGCCGGTCACCGTGTTCCGGTTGAAGGTGAACTGGCCCAGCTCCTGAACCCAGGTGCGGCCGTTGGACTTCCAGTCGCTCGGCGCGAAGTTGCAGGTGGGCGACACCGCGCTGACGATGCCTGCCGCATCCTGGGTCACGCGCTGTGCGACGGGCAGGGCCAGGCAGGCTTCGTACTTGGCGCCGAGCGCAGCCAGTTCGGCCGCCGTGGGCACGCCGCCGACTGGTGCCGACGGCGGCAGGGTCGGCACCACGGCGGGTGTGGCGGCTTGTGCCGGGGTGAGCGTCACCGGGGCCGGAACGCCGCCCGCAGGCAACGGAGCCGCGAGGTTGGTGATCGAAACACCGGCGGCCGACACGTCGATGGCCAGCTTGTCGAGCACCGCATCCACGCCGGTTCCGTTGGCGCTGAACACCGTGGTCAGCGGGTTGAAGTTCGCGCCCAGCGCGGCAGCGATGGCGGGGTCGGTGCTGAGTGTGTTCACCAGCAAGGCCGATGCGTCCGAGACCTTTTGCGCGGTCGCGCTGGTGCCCAGCGTGGCCGGCACGAGCAAGGCCAGCGGGTCGCCGCCTGGAGCAATGAGTGCTGCCACGGCGTTGGTCAGCGGTGTCACGTTGGCGGTGTTGCTGGTGTTCGCCGCGACGCTGGGGACGACCGCGACCGTCTTGGTCGTGACTCCGTCAACCGTGGCGGTGGCCTGCACGACGAACGGCACTTTCAGGGCGGAAACGTCAATCGAGTAGCGGCCGTCCGTGCCCGCCGTGACCGCGGCGGGGTCGGTGGTGGTGGTGTCGCTGTCGATCACCACGATACTGGCTCCGGCCAGTGCGGCGCCACTGGCCGCCACGCCGGTCAACAAGGTCGGGGCGGGCGGGGCAGCGGGTGCCGGGCTGTCACTGCCGCCGCACGCGGCGAGCAGGGCCACGCTGGCGCAAAGCGCGGCGAGCGTGGGGTTGGGTTTGCAATGGGCAGGTTTCATCGATCGGCTCCCTTTGGTGGTTCACGGGGTTCCGCGCATCTCATCGCGGCCAGACCCACTGTAGGAATCGACGCGCATCTCGGCATCACCAAAACTAGCGACGGCGCCCCTGCGGCGCCGCATCCACCGCAGGGCATCGAGCGGCGAACCTGAGGTGGCAAATATTTGCCGCCCGGAACTCCAGCAGTGACCACACCATGCGAAGGCTGCGATCTAGGATTTGGGCACCGCTACAGGCCACGCGAGCCCGGGCGGAAACCAGGAGAGAACGCATGCTTCACGCGCCCACGCCCATCCAGGCCTTGCCCCATCCACGCGACCCGCGCGGCCCGGCGCACAGAGCATTGCCGAACCGGTACGCCGGGCCAGAGCGCCGCACCGACCGCGCGAGCGCTGCGGAAGCGGCACAGTGGTTCGGCCCGATGCTCGACGAAATCGACTACGGCATGCTCTTGCTCAATGACCGCCTTGAGGTGCTGCACGTCAACCACGTGGCGCGCGGCGAGATGGGCGCGCAGCATCCGCTGCAACTCCAGCGCGGCGCATTGCACGCACGGCGCCCGCCAGACGCCGCAGCGCTGCACGAAGCCCTGCAGAGCGCCGCGCGGCGCGGCCTGCGCCGGCTGTTGACGGTGGGCGAGAGCCCGCATGAGGTGAACATCGCCGTCGTGCCGTTGGCCGCCGCCGGCATGGGGCACGCTGCGGCGTTGTTGGTGGTGCTGGGCAAGCGGGTGGTCTGCGGCGAGCTTGCCGTGCAGTGGTTTGCCCGCAACCATGCACTGACCCATGCGGAAACGCGCGTTCTGACGGCACTGTGCGACGGGCTTGAACCGGGCGACATTGCCTGCGGGCAGGGAACGTCGATGCACACCATTCGCACGCAGATCAGCAGCGTGCGGGCCAAGACCGGCGCCAACAATATTCGCGCGCTCATCCGGCAGGTGTCGAAGTTGCCGCCCTTGGTTTCAGTGCTGCGCAACGCAACACGCGCTTGCGACAACGGTGCCGCGACGGCGGCGCATGCCATGGCGCTGTCCATCGGCGCGGCTGCGTTGGACTTCGCTGATGAACTGCCGGCCTGAATCGGCGTCGCTTTCCAATCGGCGGCTCGGGGGCGGGCCGCGGTGCGCTCCTGTTGTGAGCAGTGCGCTGACGCAGCGCAGGGGCGCCGGCTGGCGGGTGAAGTCCCTATCCAACGCCTTGCTGGATTCGATATCCTGCGGAACCGGCCTGGTGCATCACTCGGAGACTAACGTGGTCGCGCCGTCTTTCGACGCTGAACTGCACATTGAAACGATGACCATCATGTTCGCGGATGTCGTCGAGTCAGTGCGATTGATCGAGCAGGATGAGAAGGACAACGTCAGCCGCATCCGCTTGTTGCTTCGGCGGCTCGCGAACGAGGTGGTTCCCTTGCATGGCGGGACGATCCTGGAACGTCGAGGCGACGGCCTCTTGATCAAATTTTCCGACTCGCGCCGAGCGGCGGCGTGCGCGCTGCAAATGCATGGGCAGGCTGCGCTTGCCAACGGCGGGCGCGGCGCCGATGACACCGTGGCGCTTCGGATCGGCGTTCATTGTGCCGACGTGATCGTGGACGAGAACGCGGTGTATGGCCGGGGCGTCAACCTGGCAGCGCGGGTCACCACACTGGCGGGGCCGGGCGAGACGGTGCTGAGTTCCAGCGTGCGCGACCGCCTGACCGACCTCGTGGACGGCGAGTTGCGCGACCTGGGCGAGTGTTTTCTCAAGAACGTGGTCGAGCCGGTTCGGGCTTATCAGCTGAAGCCCGCCAGCGGCATGCCCGCGGCGTTGCCGTTGATGCCGGCCGCCAACGACGCCGGCGCCGCCCATTGCGCCATCCTCGCGGTGCTGCCGCTGACCACGCAGCGCGCCGGCCCGCGCGCGCTGGGCGGCGCCGATGTGTTTGTCGATCAACTGACGGCAGCGCTGTCGCAGAGCCCGATGCTGCGGGTGATCTCATCGCTGTCGGCCAATGCCTTCCGCGGGCGAGACATGGGGCAGACCGCTGCCGGCGCCATGCTGGCGGCGAACTATGTGCTTGCAGGCCGCTGCGACGAGAGCGATGGGCACCTGCAAGCGTGTCTGGAGCTCGTGCATTGCGGCAGTGGCGAAGTGGTTTGGGCGCGGGTTTTTTCGTGCCGCAACACAGACGTGCTCAGCACCGACAGCGACGTGGTCGCGCGCGCCGTGACCGACGTGTTGGCCGCGCTCACCCGCACCGAGTTGACCATCGCGCACGGCCGGCCGCTGCCCAACCTGGCGGCGCACACGCTGTACCTGTCGGCGGTGACGCTGCTGCACCGCTTCTCGCGCACCGACTTCGACCGCGCCCGGCTGATGCTCGAGGCGCTGCGCGATCGCGCGCCGCGCAACGCCGCGCCCGCCGCCTGGCTGGCGCGCTGGCATGTGTTCAAGATCGTTCAGGGCTGGTCGGCCGACGTCCGGCGCGACGGCGCGCAAGCCAGCGACTTCGCCCAGCGCGCCCTAGACCACGACCCGCGCTCGTCACTCGCGCTGGCGATGACCGGCTCGGTAGAGGCCGGCGTGAACCGCGACATGGCCAGCGCCCGCGGCTACTACGACCTGGCCCTGGCCAGCAATCCGAACGAGCCGTTGGCGTGGTTGCTGAAGGGGGTTGCGCATGGCTTCATGGGTGAGGCGGGGGCGGCGCTGGAAGCGAGTGAAAGGTCGTTGCAGCTGACGCCGCTGGACCCGCTTCGCTTCTACTACGACTCGCTCAGTTCTTCGGCTGCGTCGACAGCGCAGGCGTACCCGCGCGCCATCCAACTTGCAGAGCGAGCCATCCAGGCCAACTGCATGCACGGCTCGGCGTATCGAACCCTGGCGGTCGCACAGGTCATGGTGGGTTCGATCGAAGACGCCTGCCAAACGGTCAAGCGCCTGCTGGCCGTGGAGCCCAACTCGAGCGTCCGCCAGTTTCTAGCGCGTGCGGCCGTTGACAGCGAACAGAACCAGAGATTCGCCCGAGCGCTCGCGTCGGCTGGTCTGCCGATGGGCTGAAGTCAGACTGCGGCAATCGAATCCAAACTCAAAAGAAGGAGTTCGCCATGGCGGGATACAACGGTTCATTTCAAGGATTTCAGGGCTTTCAGGGGTTCCAGGGATTCCAAGGCTTTCAGGGGTTCCAAGGGTTCCAGGGATTCCAGGGGTTCCAAGGTTTCGGGTCGGTGATCCTGCCAGGCGCAGACCCTGCCACCTCCTTTGCCCTCACATCCAGCCGCGAAGAACTGGTGCAGCGGCGGATCGTGACGCTGTGGAATCCGCTGCGCAAGCAAGGCAGCGCGCCCGACGGACTGCCGCCCTTCCTCGACATTGAGCGGTCCGACGATTGGGCCGACGACATTCGGGTCGAAAACTGCATGACCGAACTGATGCAGCCGTTGCACCTCACGGTGTCGAAGAAGGGCATGGTTTCGGCGCGGCATGTCGTGCCCAGGATCAGCGCGAACGGCTCGTGGGGCGCGGTCGAAACCCACCGCATCATCGAAATTTCGCGCCCGCCTGCCGCACTGTTCGAAGCGCAGACCCAAGGCGTTTTCGACATGGGCGACCTGCGCAACGAACGTATGGCCGAGATCGTCAGCCAGATCGGTATTCCGATGCAGTTCTGGGCCAGCATCGTCGACCTGAATTCGACCGACAAGCCGCGCACGCTGGAGTTGCTGTCGATCGCGCTGCAGTGCTTGTCGCATGTCAACCAGATCGCCAAGCACGCATTCGGTTGCCCGCGGCCCACCGCCTATTCGCCCAGCATCCAGCCGATGATCAACCCGCGGCGCTTCGGCGCCTTTCCGTGCGGCCATGCGGCCGAGGCGTTTCTCGTGGCGCGCTTGCTGCAAGAACTCAGCGGGCAATGCCCGTTCGACCAAGACGATTCCGGCAACCGCAATGATCTGGCGTTGCGCCAGCAGCTGCAGCGCCTGGCCAAGCGCATTTCTGACAACCGGGTGGTGGCCGGCGTTCATTTCCAGATCGACAACGTGGCTGGGCGCATGGTCGGCGAGACGATTGCCGAATACGTGCTGCACCGTTGCCGAGGCTGCGGGTGGCAGGCTCGAAAGTTCAACGGCAAAAGAACCATGGAGTACGGCAAGCCGCGGCCCGAGTTGCTGAAGGACTTTGACCGCCACCAGCCGATGGACAAGAACGACCCCGCGCAGCAAACGCTTGCACCCTATTTCATGCCGCTGGACTACGAAAAGCCCAGCGAGACCGAGGGGACGATTCTTCAGGCACCGGTCACACCCGAGAAGCGCGACACGCTGCTCGGCCGCGCCTGGACAAGGGCGCTCGCCGAATGGGCTGATTGGCCACGCTGCTGAACGGAGCGACCCATGGCCACCCAGCGAGCCACTTCAAGCCACAACATCCTTCAGATCGACGACTATTGGTTCAATGACGATAGCTTCACCACGCCACCGTCGCGCGACCCCTACTTGCGCTGGGCCGAGTTGACGAACTTTCGAAGCCTTCAGGGAGGCGCCGGTGAGTTCCCCGAGCGCCTGTCGTTCATCGTGGAGCGCAGCCCTGACAGTCGGGGCTGGGAAGAACTGGACCTCCTCGACAGCGTGGACGTGGAAGCAGCGTACTTGCATCCGATGGTCAACACCGAAGTGTCCAGGTTCGCCACCTTGCGTGTCATCACCAAAGACTTGACCAACGATGAGCTGAACGAGCGGGTGCTGCGGCTGTTGAAGCATCCTGATGTGGCGCGCTTGCAGTTGGGCTACCCGCGCGGGCGCAGCCGCGACATGGGCCAGCAGAACCCGGCCCCACCCACGCCACCGAAAGGCGACAAGCCAAGGCCAATGCCGCCCGAGCCGGCCGAGGTGGTGATGGGCATCATTGACGACGGCTGCCCGTTCGCTCACCCCGACTTGCTCGATCCAGCGGGCCACACCCGGCTGGCGCTGATCTGGTTGCAAACGACCTATGACGAGACCAACCCTCCGTGGGATCCTCCCAACGGGTTCAAAGACGGCCGTGTGCTGGAGCGGCCCGCAATGACGGCGTTCATGAAACAGTCCCAACCCGGCGGCATCCTGGACGAAATCCTCTGCTATCAGGCGGCGTTCGCAACGCTAGAGAACGCCTGCTGGCTCAAACCCAACCGGGCGCTGCTGTCGCGTGAATCGCATGGCGGCAGCGTGATGGCGGTGGCGGCCGGCCGGCCGCCCAATTTGCGCGGCATGCGGCCGGGCTATGAAATGGGCGACGATCTCCACGGCGAGCCAGGAGATGCCGCGTCGCGCTGCCCATTGATTTTCGTGAACCTTCCGCGCGAACAGGTCGAAGTTTCTTCCGGCCGCTGGATGCCGGTGAACGCGCTGGACGCGCTGCGGTTCATCCTGCAGCAGGCACGGGCCCGCTTCACGCACGCGGTCGGCTCGCGGGTGCCGGTGGTGGTGAACCTGTCGTATGGCTCCACCGCGGGCTCGCACTCGGGCGGCGCGATGTTCGAGTGCGCGCTGGATGAACTGCTGGCCGCCGACGAACACTTGGCAGCCACGCTGGCCGCCGGCAACAGCCGGGACGCCGAGTCGCACGCGCAGCTGGATGTGCCTGCGCGACGCAGCGCGAGCCTGGGCCTGTTTGTCCCGCCATCGACGCCCTTCGACACGTTCGTGGAGTTCTGGCTGCCGCCGAAGGCCGATCTGTCGACGATCACGGTGACGGTCACCACGCCTGAAGGCTTGGAGATGGCGGTGTCCGGGTCGAAACGAGAGTCCGTGCTTGAAGACGGCTTCACCTCCACCGACACGCCGGAAGTTCGGGCACGCAAGCGCACCGCCGCGCTGTTCTTGTTTCCCAAGGTGGTTCAAGCGACCGACCGAACGATGGTGACGCTGGTGGTGTGCGGCACCGTGCACAGCCCACGCCGGCAGACGCTCGCCACCGCCGGCCCTTGGCGGGTGACGGTCAAGAACGGTGGCAAGTCGGCGCTGCGGGTGCAGTGCTGGGTCGAACGTGACGAGGTCGGAACCCGGCGCCCGCAGGCGGCGCGCTTCTTTTCGGTGAAAGTCGAAAAGCGGGGCTTCGAGCGCGTGATTCGAACGACCAACACGCTGAGCAACCTGGCCACCGGAGCGCATGCGTTTGCGGTCGGCGGGTATCGGGGTGCAGCCACCGACGGGCCGATGGCCGACTACTCGGGCGCCCCGCCGGAAGACTGGAAAGATCAGCAAGGTGAAAAACGCTATCTCCCGTTTGCCGCGAAATCGGACGCCGGCAAAACCCACCCTGGCGTTCGCGTGCCAGGCAACCGCGGCAACGTGAGCCGGCGCATGAACGGCACCAGCGTCGCCGCACCCCAGGCCACGCGCTACGTGGCGAATCAAATGGCGGCCGGCAAGACGCGCGTGCAGATCGAATACGACCTACCGAAAGAACCAAAACCGTTGCCCAGTGCGAAAGCCGGGCACAAGCCCAAGATCGACCCTCGCGACGGCCGAAAGCGCCTTTAGGCGTTTTGGCTCTGCGCCGCCGCTACCACTTTGGCGGCAGCTCGCGCGTCAACCGCAGGCGGCGCTTTTCCTGCACAACGCTGCCGTTGGTGGCCAGGTCTTTCAGCAAGCGCGTGACCATCGCGCGCGAACTGCCCAGATGGTTGGCAAGCTCCTGGTGGGTGCTGTGCTCAGCGACGATTCGGGTGCCGTCGGCCTCGGGCACGGCAAGCGCATTCAATAGCTTGACCAGGCGCCCGTAGACGCTGTTGAGCGACAAGTCCTTGGTGCGCGCGGTCAACATGCGCGCGCGCCGGATCACCTTGGCGAGCAGCTCGAACGCGAACTGCGGGTCCTGCGCGATGTGCAGCTCGATCAAGGCCCGCGTCACCACCGAACAGGTGGTGGGCTCCACCACCATCACGCTGGCCGAGCGCGGCCCGCCGTCCAGGCTGATCTCGCCCATGTACTCGCCCGGCCCGTAATAGCCGAACGTGACCTCGCGATCGTCATCGCCGGTCGCAAAAGCGCGCACCTGGCCTTTGAGAATGATGAACAGGTTGTCGCCCCGATCGCCTTCTTCGATCAGCAAGGTGCCTTTGCGATAACGCCGGATGTCGCCGCGCGCAGCCAAGGTTCGAAGTGAGGCAGACGCCGTTGCGCTGGCGTCAAACGGGTCGGTGTCGGGCATGTTTCCGTCTTGGAGCGAATGGCGGTTTGCCACGAGGGCGGATCGTAGCGCGCCGGGCGCGCCGGACGTGCGGCCAGGCAAGCCATTGGTACAGTCGGGCCACTGAACCAGGGCTGATTCCATTTCATGACTTCCATCTCCGTCCTTCTTGCACCATGAACTTTCTGCCGGCGGTCCACCCCACCCCAACGGGCCTGCGCATGCAGGCCACCGCCTGGTGTTTTGCTTTCTTCGAGGGCAAGTTGGTGCTGGCTGAATCGGCGGGTGACGTTGTTCAGCCACAGGTTCCGGAACTGCTGGAGCCACTGGCCAGCACACGCCACTATCTCGGCCTGCTGGACGACGCGGACTGCTGGGCCTTCACGCTGAGCGCGCTGCCCACCGGCTTTCGCGCCGTGCCCTTGCGCGCCGCAATGATGCAATTCCCCGAGCCGCTGATGTCGCTGGCCGGCCGCGCCGCACAAGTGCTCGAATGGGACCGCGCGCACCGCTTTTGCGGCGTGTGCGCCACGCCGACCGGGTTGCATGCGCAGGACCGGGCGCGCACCTGCCCGGCTTGCGGCCACGTGGCCTACCCGCGCATCAGCCCGGCCATGATGGCGCTGGTGTGGCGCGAGAACGGGCCAGAGAAGGAGCTGCTGCTGGCGCGTTCGCCGCACTACGCGCCGGGCATGTTCAGCGCGCTGGCCGGTTTTGTCGAACCGGGTGAGTCGCTGGAGCAGTGCGTGGTGCGCGAGGTGGCCGAAGAGGTGGGCGTGCGGGTCAAGAACCTGCGCTACTTCGGCAGCCAGAGCTGGCCGTTCCCGCACAGCCTGATGGTGGCTTACACGGCCGAGTGGGTCAGCGGCGAGATCGTGCCGCAGGAGAGTGAAATCGAGGCCGCCGGCTGGTTTGCCATCGACGCCTTGCCGGGCATCCCGCCGCGCTTCAGCATTGCCGGGCATTTGATCCGCGACACGGTGGCGGCGCTGCGGGATGCGTCGCTGTGACGGTGGCACACGGCACGCCCACATCGACCGACATCCTCGTGATCGGCGCCGGCCCGGCCGGCCTGGCGGTGGCGGGCTGCCTGGTGCAGCGCGGCCTGCGGCCGGTGGTGATTGAGAAGGCAGCGGCGGTCGCGGCCTCGTGGCGCGGCCACTACGACCGGCTGCACCTGCACACGGTGAAGGCGCTGTCGGCCTTGCCTGGGCTGCCGTTCCCGGCCGCCTGCCCGCGCTATGTGCCGCGCCAGGGGCTGGTGGACTATCTGGTCTCGTACGCCGAGCGCTACGCCATCGCACCGCACCGGGGCGAAGCGGCTGTCGCTGTCGCGCCGGTGGCGGGTGGGTGGCAAACGGTGACGGGCTCGGGGCGCCGAATCGTCTCGCGCGCGGTGGTGGTCGCCACCGGCGCGAACCACAGCCCGCGCCTGCCCACCTATGCAGGCCAGGGGCTGTTTGCCGGCCGCATCCTGCACAGCCACGCGTACAGGAACGCGGCGCCGTTTGCCGGCCAGCGGGTGCTGGTGGTCGGCATGGGCAACACCGGCGCCGAGATTGCGCTCGACCTCACCGAGCAGGGTGTGCGGGCCGCCTTGTCGGTGCGCTCGCCGATGAACATCGTGCAGCGCGACGTGCTCGGGCGGCCGACGCAGCTCACGTCGATTGCCCTGGCCAAGCTGCCCACTGCCTGGGGTGACGCGATCGCCAAGCTGTTTCGCAACCTGACCGTCGGCGACCTGAGCCGCTGGGGCATCCGCACCTCCGACGTGTCGCCGCTGCGCCAGTTGCGCGAGCTGGGCAAGACGCCGGTCATCGACGTCGGCACGCTCGCGCGCATCAAGCGCGGCGAGATCAAGGTGCACCCGGGCATCGAAAGCTTCATGCCTGGCGCGGTGCGGTTTGTCGACGGCACCGAGCAGCCCTTCGATGCGGTGATCTTCGCCACCGGCTACGAGGCGCAGCTCCAGCGGCTGTTTCCGGGCACCGAACTTGCCGTCGATCACAACGGCATGCCGGTCGACGTGGTCGGCCAAGGTGCGCTGGCGGGCGTGTACTTCGTCGGCTTCGACATCCGCCAGCCGGGCGGGCTGCTGCGCGCGATCGGCGCCGAGGCGCTGCGTGTGGCCACTGTGATTGCGGGCCGCCCGCCCGCATGACCGCCTTTGCGCGCGTCGCGGAATCCGCAAGCTCAAGGCAGAACGCGCCGCTCCATCTCTTCGATCACCGGCGCAAACAGGGCTCGCCACGCGGTGACGATGTCCGCGTGGTCGCCTTGGGAATCGGCAGCGTCGGTGCCGTCGGTGGCATCGCGCATGCTTTCCTTGAGCGTGTGGATGAAGCTGTCGGTGAAGGCCTGGAAATGCGGCCCGGTGATCTGGCGCTTGTGATGGATCGGAACCAGGCTGTCGATCGACGACGGCTCGTTGCCCAGGCGGTAGTTCAGCACCGCCTTCAGCGAATCGATCAGCTTGCGGTGGTGCACTTCGTCGAGCGCCGGCGCGCCGCCTTCGGCATCCGGGCGGCGCTGGTGGGCGGCGCGGGCGAAGATGGCGCGCACGCTGTCGTCGGTGCTGAAGAAGCGCTCGTAGAAGCGCCTTGAGAAAGCAACGCTCAGGCGCGCGTCGCCCTCGGGCTCGACCCAGCGCCGGAACGAATATTTGGCCAGCACCCGGCTCGGCTCTTCGAGTGCGCGCAATTGCTCCGCCACCTGCTCCATGCTGTCGAAGCGGAGATTCGGATCGGGGTGCAGCAGGCGGCACACCAGCTTCTTGAGCTGCGCATGCCGGGTCCAGGGCGCCGTGCTGTTCTCGACCTGCGCCAGCAGCGCCAGCGGCGCCGGCGGCTGGGCGCCGGGCGCCAGCACGAACACGCGCTCGGCTTCTAGCAACTCCAGCGCCAGCATGCCCAGGAAGTACTGGTCGGCCCGCGGGCCGGCTTCCTTCTGTGTCAGCTTCTCCGGCACGATGTAGGTGCCGCTGCCCGGGTTGACGATGCGCCGGAACGTGTCGGGGTCGAAAAAGTGCCACAGGAAGTTGGTCACCCCCACGAGCGAGATCTGGGGCCGCTCGGTGCGCTCGTCGTAGAACACGTTGTTCGGCATCAGCGGCCCCATCACGTGCGCGTAGCCCGCATCGCCGACCGCCTTGGCGTGGATGTCGGGCAGCTTGTGCAGCGCGGCCAGCGCCCCGGCCAGGCGGCGCAGGATGGTGCCGATGCGGTCGGGATTGAGCGTGCGGCTGTGCGGCGGCAGTTTCGCGTCGCGCTCGATCAAGGTCGCCAGCGTGGTCTTGCGGGCCAGCTCGCTGATGATCACGATGCGCGCCTCGAAACCCGTTCCGACCTCGAACACCTTCTCGACCTTGACGACCGACGGGTCGGTCACCGTCTGGCGCGCCTGGCTCACCTGCAGGAACAGCTCGCGCAAACGGTGCAGCGGCGTGTTGGTCAGCACCTTGATCACCACGTCGTTGCTGTTTTCGTCCAGGCCGCGGCACACGATCGAAAAGTCGCCGCGTTCCAGCGTCACCAGCGGGCGGTAGTTGACCCCCTCGGGGCAGCGCCCGATCAGCTCGCGCACCATCGCCAGTTCGCGTTCTTCGCCCTGCGCCACGCTCAGCATCGCTTCGGTGATGCGGCGGCAGGCCTGCAGCACGCGGGCCTCGCGCTCCGGGCCCTCGGCATGATCTTCGAGCGACGCGGTCGCCGGCTCGTGCACCGCCTGCAGTTCGGCCAGCTCGCTCCAGTTCCAGCCGCAGGGGCGCAACTGGACCCAATGCACACTGGCCAGCCGGCCGTTTTTCAACGCGGCGCGCAGGGCCTTCAGTTCACGCCGGCACCAGGGCGACACCAGGTAGTCGGGGCTGGCCAGCACCAGGCCGGCGCCGGCTTGTTTCAACTGGCCCAGCAGCACGTCTTCCCAGGTCGAGCCGGCCGGAATGTCTTCGTCGGTCCAGACCCGGCAACGGTCCATCAGCGTGCCGCGCAGGTGCTTCTGGAACACCTGCATCCACGGCTGGTCCAGGTGCGAGTAGCTGATGAACAGTGAACTCCCCATGCCGGCTCCCTCGTCGTTTGAGTCGGAATGTGCGACGAAGCTGCGCAGCAGGCAAGCCCCGCACTTCGCTCAAGCGCGGCGCCGTCGCCACAAGAGGGCACCCGCGGCGGTGGCGAGCACGGCCACCGACAGCAGGATCCAGAACAGCGGCATGGCCACCAGGGTGAGCGGTGCCGCCAGCTTGATCTCGGTCACCATCGTCAGCATCGCCCCTGCGGGCAGGTTCAAACTCTGGTTGAACAAGGGGTTGAAGCCGGTGAACGACACCACCGGCCGCACCGTGACCGGCGCAAATGGTGGGTCGGTGATGGAGCCGGTCTGCGGGTTGCCCTGAATGAACACCAGCGTCGTGCCGGTCAGGTTCAGCCCCGTCAGGTCCGGTACCTCCAGGCTCGCCTGGGTGGGCTTGAACCCCAGGCCCGCCAGCGAGATCGACACACTGGCGCTGGTCTTGTTGTGCACATCGAGCTTCTCCGAGAGGCGGGAGATGCCGCTGCCGGCGGTGCCGCCGTCGACCGTGTAGACCACGCCGCCGGTCACCGTGCCCGAGGTCGCGCCGGTGCCATAGCCCAACAGCGGGCCCTGGCCATGGATCTGGTTGGCCGCGACATGCGCGCCGGAGTGGCTGTGGCCGATGTCGAGAAAGGTCGACGGCCCGGACGGATAGACCAGGATGCGCCGCCCGTCGACGGTCCATTCGAGCGTGCGCGGAAGCTGCAACGGGTCACTCGGGCTGTTGATGTTCGCAACCGGCTCGTCGAAGCTGAACTTGACGCTCGAGTTGGCGTCGCTGATGGTCACGAAAGCAGCGTCTGCCGCCACCGGGTGCAACAGCAATACCAGGGCGATGGAAAGTATGCGTTTCATGGGCACCTCCTTGGGTCCAAGCCCTACACCTGCAGATACCGCACCAGCGGCAGCACCTCCGGCGGTGGGCTGCCACCGCTGACGGCGACCCATCCGACCCAGGGGCAAGGGCCGAAATGCACCCAGACGAGGCCGTCGCGCGCGGTGGTTTCCCGCGTGACCGTCGCTGTCGCTGTCGGTGTCGCGGTCCAGCCGCGCGCTTGCCCGTGCAGCAATGCCGCGCCGCGGGCCTCCAGCCGCAACCCGCCGGCGGCTCGCAAACGCCGGGCTTCGGTTTGACAAGCGGGGTAGGAAGACTCATCGCCGAACAGGGTTCGATCTGGCAGGCTGGGCGTTGCCGCGGGCCCATCGGGAATCTCGACCACCCACAAAGAGCGCCGCACGCCTGCAAGGTCGGCCTCTTCGGTGATGCCCTCGTGCCGCAAGAACTCGGCCCAGGCGCCGGTGGGCGTGTCGGCAAAGTAGTTGGCCGGGCCTTCGCCGTCCGCGTGCCAGCGGGCCGCAGGCTGCGCGGCAGACTGCCACAGGAACGGAAACCTGGGGTCGCAGTGGCGGAATCCGATTCGCACGGCGGCTGACCTACACCGCCAATGGCTGAGCGCCGCTCAACACACTGGCCAGCGCGCGTACCTGGGCGGCCATTTCGCCGTCGGCATCCCATTCGCGGCCCAGGGCGGCGCGCGGGCTCCGGCCCGCCAGCTGGGCGCGGGAGCGGTCGAACCAGCGTTTGATGCCCGCGTCGTTGTAGGCGCCCGCCAGATCACTGACGACCATGGCCAGCCAGTGGAGCCGCGCAATGACGGCGCCCGGCGTGTCTCGTTCGCCACCGGCGTAGCGGCGCATGGAAGAGGGGCTGACGCAGAGAAACTGCGCCAGCCAGTCGTCGCCGAACACGCCGCGCATCGCCGGCCACTCGGCCGCCGGCGCCGGTGACGACTCCAGCGCCTGGGCCACCTGGTCGAGGCGATCTTCCATGGCACGGGTGGTTGCTTCGTCCCATTGAGCCGGCCCGTCCTTCATCAACGGTGACAAGCCCACACCGGCGGCTCCCGCGATGCCATGCCGTTGCAGGTCGCGGACCAGTCGACGGATGGACGCCGGGTCAAGGCGGGTGATCGCAGGGCCCCGCAACAGGCCCATCGCGGCAGACCGGTTGAACAGGCCGACGAGCCGGTGCGCCAGGTCGGGATTCAAAGCAAATTCCGGATCGGGAGCGAAATGGACGGTCGTCATGTTCCAATCTTACTCCGCTGTTGACGCTCACTGAAGCTCACTGACGCTGGTTCACGCTTGCCCGGCCTGTGCCCCTGTGCGACGATCCCCCGATGCCAGCCGTATCCCTCCTTCCGCCCGGCTACTTCACCGCCCCGGTGGCGCAGACCGACCCCGTCATCGCCGAGGCGATCGCCAACGAATCGAGACGCCAGCAGCAGGTGATCGAGCTGATCGCGTCCGAGAACATCGTCAGCCGCGCGGTGCTCGATGTGCAGGGCTCGATCCTTACCAACAAGACGGTCGAGGGTTATCCGGGCAAGCGCTATCACGCCGGTGGCGTCCATGTCGATGTGATCGAGCGCAGCGCCATCGAGCGCGCGTGCCAGCTGTTCGGCTGCCGCTTCGCCAACGTGCAGCCGCACTCGGGCAGCCAGGCCAACCATGCGGTGCTGCATGCGGTGGCCGAGCCCGGCGACACCATCCTGAGCATGGACCTCAACGCCGGCGGGCACTTGAGCCATGGTGCGAGCGTCAATTTCAGCGGCAAGTGGTTCAAGGTGGTGAACTACGGTGTGGACTCACGGAGCGGCCTGATCGACCATGACGAGGTGCTCGATCTGGCGCGCCAACACCAGCCCAGGCTCGTGATCGCCGGCGGCTCGGGCTACCCGCGTGCGCTGGCCTTCGCCGCCTTCCGCCGCGCCGCCGATGCCGCCGGCGCCAAGCTGCTGGTCGACATGGCGCACTTCGCCGGGCTGGTGGCGGGCGGCGCGCATGCGCACCCGTTTCCGCACGCCGACATCGTCACCACCACCACCTACAAATCGCTGCGCGGCCCGCGCGGCGCGCTGATCCTGTGGAACGATGAAATGCTGACCAAGCGCATCAACAATGCCGTCTTCCCCGGTCTGCAGGGCACGCCGTTCCTGCACATCGTGGCCGGCAAGGCGGTGGCGCTGGGCGAAGCGCTGAAGCCCGAGTTCGCGGCCTATGCGGCTGCGGTGCTGGCCAACGCGCGCGCACTGGCGCAGCGCCTGCAGCGGCATGGTTTCGACCTGGTCGGCGGCGGCACCGACACACCGCTGATGCTGCTGGACCTGCGCGCCACGGGCCTCACCGGCGCAGCGGCGGCGCACAGCCTGGAGCGCGCCGGCATCGTCGCCAACATGAACCCGATCCCGTCCGATGCGGCCGACCTGAAGGTGATGTCGGGCCTGCGCTTCGGTGTGTCGGGGGCGACCACGCGCGGCTTTGGCGTGGCCGAGTTCGAGCGCGTGGGTGACCTGATCAACGAGGTGCTGCAAGGGCTGCGCAACGGCGTCGGCGACAACGGTGCGACCGAGCGTGCCGTCTTGGCGCGGGTGCGCGAGATCACCGCGCGCTTTCCCATCTACGGCTGACGCGGGGTTGGAGCCATGAGCCCGAATCCCCGCGAGTCCGCTGAACCGCCGGTCAACGACAAGTTCGCCCGCCAGCGCCTGATCCGGAGTTCGCTGTGGTTCACCGTACCGGGAACCCATGCCGTTGTTGGCGCAGCCTACGCGCTGGTCCCGCCACTTGCGGGCCTCGCGGAACCCGGCGAGCGGCTGATCCTCGCAGCGCGGTGGCTGCTGGTGGCCTTCATTCCGTATGCCTTGGTTTGCCTGACCATCCTGTACCAGCGCTACGCCGAAGGGGCGCACAACCCGCTCCTTGGCGGGGAGAGCGAGGGTCTGAAAATCCACTGCAGGGTCATGCAGAACACCCTCGAACAGTTGCTCTGGTTTGCGCTGTGTGTGCTTTCGCTGGCGACGTACCTCTCGCCCAGTCAGGCTCGCCTCATCCCGATCCTGTGTGTGTTCTTCGCGTTTGCCCGGCTTGTCTATTGGTGGGGCTACCTCCGCCGGGGCACCCTAGGCCGGGCGCCCGGAGTACAGCTCACCTTCGCGCTGAACATCCCGCTGTTCGTGCTGGTGTTGATGCTGTTCGCGCGCGGCTTGCTCGCGTGACACGCCCATGAGGCCCAACCCTTTCATCGAGCCGACGGCCAAAGGCCGGCCGCGCCACACGACCGTGCCGCCATGCTCAAAGGCCTGACCGCTCAACGCCTGCTGGCGCTGTTCTTCGCCGGCGCGCTGCTGTTCAACTTTCCGCTGCTGGCGCTGTGGGATCGTGACGCCACGCTGCTGGGTGTGCCCTTGTTCCCGGCCGCGCTGTTCATGCTGTGGGCCGTGCTGATCGGGCTGCTGGCGTGGATCGTCGAGCGTTCCGACGACTAGACCCCAGGCCCCGATGCTGTCTGCCCCGCTGGTCGTCGGCGCCTCGTTCGCCTACTTGCTGCTGCTGTTCGCGGTGGCCAGCTTCGGCGACCGGCGCGCGAGGCAAGGGCGGTCGGTCATCGGCAACGCGTGGGTCTACACGCTCTCGCTGGCGGTCTACTGCACCGCCTGGACCTACTTCGGCAGTGTCGGCCGGGCGGCCACGTCGGGCGTGTGGTTCCTGCCGATCTACCTGGGCCCGATGCTGGCGATGGTGCTGGCCTGGATGGTGGTGCGCAAGATGATCCGCATCGCCAAGGCCTACCGCATCACGTCGATCGCCGACTTCATCGCCAGCCGCAACGGCAAGAGCCCGCTGCTGGCCGGGCTGGTGACCCTGATCACGGTGGTGGGCATCGTGCCGTACATCGCCCTGCAGCTCAAGGCGATCTCCAGCGGCTATGCGCTGCTGACCACGCCGCTGGGCCAGGCGCATGGCGCGGGGGCCGCATGGTGGCGCGACAGCACGCTGTACTTTGCGCTCGCGCTGGCCGGTTTCACGATGGTGTTCGGCGCGCGCCACCTGGACAGCGCGGAGCGGCACGAAGGCATGGTGGCGGCGATCGCGTTCGAGTCGGTGGTCAAGCTGCTGGCCTTCCTGGCGGTCGGGGTGTTCGTCAGCTACGGCCTGTTCGACGGGCTGAGCGACCTGTTCGCGCGCGCCCAGGCGGTGCCCGAACTGAGCCGGCTGCTGACGCTTGGGCAGGGCAAGGCGTTTGCCTACGAACAGTGGTTTTCGCTCACCCTGCTGGCCATGCTGTCGGTGATTTTCCTGCCGCGCCAGTTCCAGGTGATGGTGGTCGAAAACGTGGCCGAACAGCACCTCAAGCGCGCGGTGTGGGCGTTTCCGCTGTACCTGTTGCTGATCAACCTGTTCGTGCTGCCGATCGCGCTGGGCGGCCTGCTCAGCTTCGCGCCGGGCACGATGAACGCCGAGGGCTTCGTGCTGTCGCTGCCGCTGGCGCACGGGCAGCCCACGTTGGCGCTGCTGGCCTTCATCGGCGGTTTGTCGGCCGCCACCGGCATGGTCATCGTCGAAACGATTGCGGTCTCGACGATGGTCTGCAACGACCTGGTGATGCCGGTGCTGCTGCGCTGGCGCCGCTTCAGCACCCGCACCGGCGGCGACCTGAGCGGGCTGCTGCTGGGCATCCGCCGCGCGGCGATCGTCGTCGTGCTGCTGCTCGGCTACGTCTACTTCCATGTCGCCGGCGAAGCCTACGCGCTGGTCAGCATCGGCCTGATCAGCTTTGCCGCGGTGGCCCAGTTCGCGCCGGCCATGCTGGGCGGCATGTACTGGCGCGGTGGCACGCGCAGCGGCGCGCTGGCCGGCTTGCTGGCGGGTTTTGCGCTGTGGGTGTACACGCTGATGCTGCCGTCGATCGCCAAATCGGGCTGGCTGGCGACCGACTTTTTGCAACACGGCCCGTGGGGCATCACACTGCTCAAGCCGGAGCAACTGCTGGGCTTGGGCGGGCTCGACAGCCTGACCCATTCGCTGTTCTGGAGCCTGCTGGCCAATGTGGCGATGTATGTGGGCGTGTCGTTGCGGCGCGCGCCGTCGGCCGCCGAGACCAGCCAGGCGCTGCTGTTCGTCGGCGTGTTCGAGCGCGCGCCGGCTGCCGCTGGCCACGGCGCGCAGGCGATTCACGGCCCGGTGTTCTGGCAAGGGCGGGCGCGCGTGGCCGACCTGCTGCCGCTGGTCGGGCGCTTGCTGGGCACAGCGCGCGCGACGCAGTTGTTCGAAGACTACGCGCGCCGCGCCGGCGCGGCCGGCATCGCGCAGATCGCGCCCGATGCGCAACTGGTTCAGTTTGTCGAGACGCAGCTCGCCGGTGCGATCGGCAGTGCGTCGGCGCGCGTGATGGTGGCCTCGGTGGTCGAAGAAGAACCGCTCGCGCTGGACGACGTGATGCGCATCCTCGACGAGGCCTCGCAACTGCGCAGCCACGCGGTCGAACTGGAAGACAAGTCGCGTTCGCTGGAGCGCGCCACCACCGAGTTGCGCGCCGCCAACGAGCAGTTGAAAAGCCTGGACCGGCTGAAGGACGATTTCATGTCGTCGGTGACGCACGAGCTGCGCACGCCATTGACGTCGATCCGCGCGCTGGCCGAGCTGATGCTCGACGACGCCGGCATGCCCACCGAGCAGCGCCAGCGCTTCCTGGCCATCATCACCGCCGAGACCGAGCGCCTGAGCCGGCTGGTCAACCAGGTGCTCGACATGGCCAAGATCGAGTCGGGCCACGGCGAGTGGCTGCACACCGATGTCGACCTGCGCGCCCTGCTGGCGCAGGCGGCGCAGACCACGGCCGAGATGTTCCGCGAGCGCGGCGCGGTGCTGGAGCTGCAACTGCCGCCGCAGCTGCGTTGCCTCCAGGCCGACCCCGACCGCTTGATGCAGGTGCTGATGAACCTGCTGTCCAATGCGGCCAAGTTCGTGCCGGCGGACGGCGGCCGAGTGCGCTTGACGCTGACCGCCGATGATGCGGGCGTGACGGTGGCGGTGCACGACAACGGCCCGGGTGTTCCTGTGGCGCAGCAGGCGCTGATCTTCGAGCGCTTTCGCCAGGGTGGCGACGAGAGCAACCGGCCGCAGGGCACCGGCCTGGGCCTGCCGATCAGCCGCCGCATCGTCGAACACTTCGGTGGCAGGATGTGGGTCGACTCCACACCTGGCCAGGGCGCGACGTTTGCGTTCCATCTGCCCTGGCACACCGCCTGGCCCGGCGCGCGCGCCGATACCCCTGGAGAGCCGCGATGACCCACCGAATATTGATCGCCGACGACGAGCCCAACATCGTGGTCTCGCTCGAATACCTGATGAAGCGCGAGGGCTACGAAGTCAGCATTGCGCGCGATGGCCAGCAGGCCATTGATGCCATCCTGCGCGAACGCCCGCACCTCGTGCTGCTCGACGTGATGATGCCGCTCAAGACCGGCTTCGACGTGTGCCAGGAAGTGCGCGCCACCGAGAGCGTGAAGGACACGCTGATCCTGATGCTGACCGCCAAGGGCCGCGACACCGATGTGGCCAAGGGCCTGGGCGTGGGCGCCAGCGCCTACATGACCAAGCCGTTTTCGACCCGGGAGATGGCGCAGAAGGTGCGGCAGATGCTGGAGCCGCCGCCTTGAGCCAGGACCGGCGGCTGATCGTCGCCACGCTGGCGCTCGGGCTGGCGCTGGCGCTGTGGGTTGCCGGCACGGCGGCGCTGGTGTGGGCCACGCTGGACGGCCCCGAGCGCGACGCCGTGGGCGCCGTGCTCGGCCCGCGCGCGGCGCTGGTGTTCATGAGTTCGCTGATCGTGTTTGCGGCGGCGGCGGTGGCGCTGCGCCGCGGGTTCAATCACTTCGTGGCCGAGCCCGCGCGCTTGCTGGAGCAGACCCAGGTGCTGCTGCGCACCGACGTTGAGCGCGAACTGCCGCCCACCGGAAGTGCTGCCAACCAGGGCCTGGCCGAGGCGATCAATCAGCTCGTGCAAGAGCGCGCGCGCCTGCGGGCCGAGATCGGGCACAAGGTGGCCGAGGCCAGCCGCGGCATCGAACAAGAGCGCAGCCGGCTGGCGGCGCTGATGTCGGAGCTGACGCAAAGCGTGGTGGTGTGCAACCTGGACGGCCGCATCCTGCTCTACAACAACCGCGCCCGCTTGCAGTTTCGGGCCCTGTCGCTGGCGCCGGAGGGTGCCTCCGGCGCCGAGCTGATCGGCCTGGGTCGATCGATCTACACCGTGTTCGACCGCACGCTGGTCGCGCATGCGCTGGAGAACATCCAGCAGCGCCTGCGGCGCGGCGCCGCCAGCCCGACGGCGCAGTTCGTCACCGCCACGCCGAGCGGCCAACTGCTGCGCGCACTGATGGCGCCGGTGCGCCATGCCGGCGAGGGCGGCGAGGCCGGCGAGGTCGGCGAGCACAACACCCTCAGCGGTTTTGTGCTGATGCTGGACAACATCACCGCCACCTACGAGGCCGAGTCGGCGCGCGACCGGCTGCTGCACGGCCTGACCGAAGGCAGCCGGGCCTCGCTGGGCAACTTGCAGGCGGCGGTCGACATGCTGGAGTATCCGGACATCGAACCGGCGATGCGCGAGCGCTTTCACGCCGTCATCCGGGATGAGGTCGGCCGGATGAGCGGGCGCATCCGCGCGCTCGCCGACGAGACGGCGCAAGGCATGAAAGCGCGCTGGCCGCTCGAAGACATGCTGGGCGCCGATCTGGTGTCGGCCGGCCTGCGGCGCATCGAGGCCATCGGCGGCGTGCGCGTCAGTGGCGCCGAGGTTCACACCACACTGTGGCTCAAGGTCGACAGCTTTTCTCTGTTGCAGGCGCTCACCCACCTGGCCGGCCGGCTGGTCGCCGACCACAGCGTCAAGCTGATCCAGCTGCGCCTGCTGCCGGCCCCGGGCGGCCACGCGCACCTCGACCTGGCCTGGGCCGGCCCGGGCCTGAGCACCGAGACCGTGACGGGCTGGGAAACCGAGCCGATGAAGATCGGCCCGGACAGCACCGCCATGACGGTGCGCGACGTGACCCAGCGCCACGGCGGCGAGTTCTGGGTCGAGCGCGAGCGTGTGCGCCACCAGGCGTTTTTTCGCTTCCTGCTGCCGCTGGCCGACGCACAGCAGCCGCTCGATGCGGCGACCTTCGTGCGCAGCCCGAGCCGGCCCGAGTTCTACGACTTCGACCTGTTCCAGACATCACCGCAGGTGCGCGAACTCGATGACCGCCAACTCGCCGACCTGAGCTACACCGTGTTCGACACCGAGACCACCGGCCTGAACCCGTCCGAGGGCGACGAGATCATCCAGATCGGCGCAACCCGCATCGTCAACGGCAAGCTGCTGCGCTCGGAGTGCTTCGAGCAACTGGTCGACCCGCAGCGCTCCATTCCTGCGGCGTCGATCGCGTTCCACGGCATTCAGCCGGAGATGGTGATCGGCCAGCCCCGCATCGCCGCAACGCTGGCCGCGTTTCACGCCTTTGCGCAAGACACGGTTCTGGTGGCCCACAACGCGGCGTTCGACATGCGCTTCCTGCAGTTGAAGGAAGCGGCCAGCGGCGTGCGCTTCGACCAGCCGGTGCTCGACACCTTGCTGCTGTCACCGGTGGTGCACCCGAACCAGGAATCGCACCGGCTCGAAGCGATTGCCGAGCGGCTGGGCGTGGCGGTGATGGGGCGCCACACCGCGATGGGCGACGCGTTCGTGACCGCCGAGATCTTCTTGCGCCTGATCCCGTTGCTGCAAGGCCTGGGCATCCACACGCTGGGGCAGGCGCGCGCGGCGGCCGAGCGCAGCTACCTGGCGCGCGTGAAATATTGAATCGCCGCGCGCGGTCGGGCCTCAGGCGCGCCGGCGGGTCCGCCGCAGCGCCGCGGTGGCGAACGCCAGCGCCGCCAGCCACGGCCAGCCCAGCGCCCCGCCGCCGGAATCGCTGCCGCTGGCGCTGCCACCGGGCGGCGGTGTGGTCACTGCCACCGAGCCGTTCAGGAACATGGTGCGGGTGAAGTCGGTGGTCGACGCGCCCTGGCGCAAGGTGAAGGTCAACGGCACCATCGAGCCGGCCGTGTCGGGCGCCGAATAGGTGATGGTCACGCGGCAGGTGCCAGCGGCGGGCAGCGTCTGCTGGTCGCAGGTGTCGGAGGTCCGGGTGAAGCGCGATCCGGTGGTGCCGGTGATGGCCACGCTCACCACCCGCAGCGTCTCGGTGGTGGCCTTTGCGTGTTTCAACTCGACGAATTGCGCCGCGCTGGCGCTGTTGACGGCGCTGGCGGTGAAGTTGAGCTGGTCGGTGCTGGTCTCGGGGGTGTCAGCGATGTAGGCCGCGAGGTCCTGGATCTGTGCCGCGCTCAAGGCCTGGAACTGCTGCATCGCCGGCACCGAGCCGATCGCCGTGCCGAGCCGGTTGCTCGCGGTCGTCAGGCTGATTTCAGCGTACGGACTGCCGCCGATCTTGATGCGGCGGTTCTGCACCGACTGGTGGCAGCTGGTGCAGTCGCCGGTGAAGGTGTTGATGCCGGTGCTGTTGATCGTGTCGTCGAACAGCGCCTTGCCGGTGACGGCGTTCTGCGCGAAGGCCGGCGCGGCGCCGACAGCCAGGCACAGCAGCGCGGCCGCTGCAAGAAGGCGCTGGGGCGAACGGGAATGGACGTGGGTCATGGCTTGAAAACTCGCTGTTGATCGAATCTAGGCCATGAATCCGGCCTCCAGGTTGGAATTGGTAAGCCGACGAAACACTTCGTTCGGCGTCGCGGCATCGGCGCCGGCGTGGTGGTGGCCCCAGCCTCTGGCGCACCGAAACGAGCCCGGCCACAGCGCGCAATTGGTTACCCACGGTGTTGTTGCGAAACGCCGCCGCGGCATGGCCATCGGCGGCCCGGCCGGGTCACGCGGCGTCGCGGTCGGCGTCTGCCCTGGTCTGTGAAACGCCGGCCACGCCAGCGGCGCCCCGTTCGGCTTCGCGGGGCAGCGCGCGCATCCGCGCTTTCACCGTCGTGCCATGGCCTGGCGACGACTGCACGCTGATGCTGCCGCCATGGGCCTCGACCCGCAGGCGCATGCCGGCCAGGCCATGCTGGCCGATGGCCACCTTGCCGGCTTCGAAGCCGCGGCCGTCGTCGCTGACCTCGACCAGCGCCTCGCCGCCGTCACGCCGACAGCGCACGATGACCTTGCTGGCGCGCGCGTACTTGGCCACATTCGTCAGCGCTTCCTGCACCAGGCGGTAGACCGTCAACTCGCGGTCGCGCGCCATCGAAAACGCTTCGAGGTCTTCGTGCACCGGCACCCCCAGCAACTCGGCGCTCTCGCGGCACAGCAGCGCCAGGCTGTCGGTGAGACCGAGGTGGTCGAGCGCCGAAGGCCGCAGGTTTTCGATGATGCGGCGCTTCAGCGCGATGCCGTCGTTCAGGCGCTTGTCAACCGACTGCAGCCGCTCCAGCGCGGCGGCGGGCAAATCAACGGTGCGTCGCGCGCGTGCCAGATCGAGCTTGATGGTGGACAGCAAGGCGCCCAGCTCGTCATGCAACTCGCGCGCCAGGCGGCCGCGCTCGTCCTCCCGCGCGGTCATCAGGTACGAGGCCAGTTCGCTCAGTTCGCTGGTGCGCTCGGCCACCTGTGATTCAAGGCGTTGCTGCTCGCGCAAGCGGGCCGCGTCCAGGCGCACGACCTGGCGCATGAAAACGTACAAGCCCAGGGCCACCAGGAAGGTCAAGCCGTGCACCAGCCAGCGGCTGGCGCTCATGGCGTCGTACAGGGTGACGCGGGCCACCTGTTGCAGCGCGGCGGCCTGATTGAGCAGGCGCTCCAGGGCCACGCGGGTGGCACTGTTGCGTTGCCCGACGTCCCCGCTGGCCACCAGCGTGCGCGCCGCGTCGATCTGGCCCGCCTCGATCAGCTCGACGCCGCGGGCCAGCTCCGCCATGCGCTCGCTCAGGTGCTTGCGCAGGGTCTGCACATCGATCTTGCCGTCAGGGTCGACTTCCGCGATCAACCTGAACGTGGCAGCACTGGCCTGCGGCAATTCGCGCTGGGCGGCCCTGAAGCGATCAAGATGGGCCGGGCCGCCGTCGACCATCCGGGCGCGCACGGCCAGCTCGGCGTCGGTGACGAGCTGCAGGGTGCGCTGCGACGCGATGCGGGCATCGGTCAAGGCGATGCCATTGCGCAGGGTCCGCCGCGAGTTCTCGTACGACAGCTCATTGAGCGTCATCAGCAAGACCGCGGCGACCACGACCAACGGAAAGGCGTAGCGGATTCGAATCGCTCGTTCGTACAGACTGAGGATCATGGCCGCCTGACGATGGGGAGGGGGCAGGGAAGGGCAACCAGGCCCGGAACGCGCGATGCTACGCGCTATCGTCCGTGGCAAGCGGCCATTCCCCGCCAGACCCGGTTCGAGTGCTTCGTCACATGGCAACCGCAGCCTGCGCGGCCGCCGTTGCGGCGGGCTGGGCCAGGCGCTCGGCGACGATGCGCAAGGTGGCCGGGTTCCAGGCCATGCCGAGGTGGCTGCCCGGCACTTCGATGTCTTCGACATCCGCGCGCGGGCTGCCGTGCCGGCAGGTCTGCCAGGCCACGACACCGTCGCTGCGGCTGTAGATCGAGGTTGTCGGCACCGGTGGCGGTGTGGCCAGCCGGGCGCTCAATGGGCGGTCGATGCGCTCCGAGGTGATTTCCATGATGGCTGCCGATGTTGCACAAAAGGCGCAACAGTAGCGAGCCGCGGCCGCCGGCATCAGCAGGCGCCGCCGCTTTGCGCTGTCGGAGCGCACCTACACCGGATCAAGCATCGAGGCGGCCCTGTGCCATCGCGCGCAAGGCCTCGGCGGTCTGCGCATCGGCCGGGAACAGCGTTTCCACCGCCAGTTCCTGCAGGGTCACGTCCACCGGCGAGCCGAACACCGTGGTGGTGCTGATGAAGTTCAGCGCCCCCGTCGGCGTGATCAGGCGCAGCGGCACCACCACCCCTAGCCATTCACCGTCGAGGTGCACGCCATCCGCCGCGGCGGCGGCCGGATAGCGCTGCAGTTCGTCGAGCAAGGCCACCAGCACCGGGTCGGCGCTGGCCTGGATCAGCTGGCGCAGACGGGTGAACAGGTGAGCGCGCCATTGGTTCAGGTTGGCGATGCGCGGCGCCAGGCCGTTCGGGTGCAGGCTGAGCCGCAGCACGTTCAGCGGGGGTTTGAGCAACCCGGCGTCCACGCCGGCCAGCAGCGGCGCCACCATGCGGTTGCTGGCCACCATGTTCCAGTGCCGGTCCAGCGCCAGCGCGGGGCAGGGCTCGTGGCCCTTGAGCACCAGGTCCACCGCATGCCGGGCCGGCGCCAGTGCGGGGTCGTCGAGCGCGCGCTCCTGGTACATCGGCGCATAACCGGCCGCCATCAACATTGTGTTGCGATCGCGCAGCGGGATGGCCAGCCGTTCGGACAGGCGCAACACCATTTCGCGGCTCGGCAGCGAGCGCCCGGTTTCGACGAAGCTCAGGTGGCGGGTCGAGATCG
>JANORB010000077.1:0-19737 GCA_031415135.1 Methylibium sp. | reverse complement strand
GGGCGAGTTGCACGGCCGCGGCTGGCTGCGAGCCGAAGAGCTGGTCGGCGACACCGCGTTCGACGCGCAGCGGCTGGACTTTGCCACGGTGGTGCCGTTTCGAATGGCACGGTTGAATCGTGCTGCGCAGGCCTTCGCCGCGTCCGCGTCACCGGCCGAGTGCGCCGACTTCGACGCCTTCTGCGATCGCCACCAGAATTGGCTGGCCGACTACGCGCTGTTCATGACGCTGGCCAATCTGTCGGGCTGGCGCGACTGGAGCGATTGGGATGCGCCGCTGGCGCGCCGCGAACCCGCCGCGCTGGCCGCGGCGGCGGCCCAACACGCCGACGGTGTGGCGTTCTGGAAGTTTTGCCAATGGTGCTTCTTTCGCCAGTGGCTCAGCCTGAAGGCGTATGCCAATCAGCGCGGCGTCGAGATCATTGGTGACGCGCCCATCTTCATCGCTTACCAAAGTGCCGAGGTCTGGGCGCGCCAGGACCTGTTCGACCTGGACGCGCGCGGCAAGCCCAGCCTGGTGGCCGGCGTGCCGCCCGATTTTTTCAGCGAAACCGGCCAGCGCTGGGGCAACCCGCTGTACCGCTGGCGTGCCCACGCCAAAGAAGGCTACGCCTGGTGGGTCGAGAGAATTCGCCGCACCTTCGAGTTGGTCGACATCGTTCGCATCGACCACTTTCGCGGCTTTGCCGGTTACTGGGAGATCCCGGCCAGCGAGCCCACCGCCATCAAGGGGCGCTGGATGCCGGGGCCGGGCGCGCCATTGTTCAAGGCCATCGCCGCCGCGCTGGGGCCGATGCCCGTCATTGCCGAGGACCTGGGCGTCGTCACCCCGGACGTGGTGGCGCTGCGCAAGAAGTTCGGCTTCCCCGGCATGCGCATCTTGCAGTTCGCGTTCGGTGGTGGCAGCGACAACAGCTTCCTGCCGCACAACCACGAGTCGGACACCGTGGTCTATTCCGGCACCCATGACAACGACACCACGCTGGGCTGGTGGGACAGCGCCACGCCCGCGGAGCGCCGCCATGCCTGCGACTATCTGGGCACGGACGGCTCCGAGATTCACTGGGACCTGATCCGCGCCGCGTGCGCCAGCGTGGCCGACACGGCCGTGCACTCCCTGCAGGATGTTCTGGGCCTGGCGGGCGAGCACCGCATGAACTTTCCCGGCAAGGGCGAGGGCTACTGGGAGTGGCGTTTCAGCTGGGAGCAGGTCAGGCCGGACCACGCGCAGCGGTTGGCGCAGTTGTGCGAGCTGTACGGAAGGCGGCCTTCCGCGCAGCAAACCTGACCGCTACGACCAGCGCACCCGGCGGCATCGACGAAGCCGACGTGCCGTCATGGGTCAGGCAGCACTGGGCCACTTGATGTCAACCCGGCGATTCTGGGCAAGGCAATCGCGCAGGTACAGGTTGATCAGGCTTTGGTAAGGAACGCCCGCATCACTCGCCATGCGCTTGAAGTAGTCCAAGACATCCTCAGAAAGCCTCATCGTTACCGGCTTCTTGAGTTTGGACGCGTACGGATTGCGCCTGGACTTCATCTTCGAGAGATCGTATTCGGCCTTCATGCTAACCACCTTGATAGAACTTCGCCTCACGCTCCGTGGCCTTGCGAGCCGAGATGATGCGAATGATCTCACCATCGTTTCGTTCGCAGTGGCACACCAGAAGAAGCCTTGCGTCCGAGCTCAGCCCCAGCAACAGGAAGCGGTCTTCAGCCGACGAGTGTTCTTCATCGAAGAACTGAACAGCAAATTCGTCATAGAAGACGGTCTTGGCAACCTCGAAGGTGACCTTGTGCTTGCGAGCATTGGCGGCCGCCTTGGCTGGATCCCACTCGAACTTCATACATACATTGTATTGTCGAAGCAGCGGCGGTCAAAGCGGTGCACCCCACGCAGGACATTCTGGGCCTGCCCGCCGAGCACCGCATGAACTTCCCCGGCAAGAGAGAGGGCTACTGAGAGTAGCGCTTCAGCTGGGACCAAGTGAAGCTCGAACATGCGCAGCGGCTGGCGCAGTTGTGAATGCAAGCTGCATGGCTGGCAGGCCAAGACTGAGACTTGACAGTTGGATCGTGCGGCCGATGCTGTGCTGCTGAGATTGCTCAGTACACGGACTCAAATGAAAAAAGCTTTTCCATCGCTTTGGTTGTACTGCTTGGTGCCTGTGCCAACGCGCTGCAGATCAACGACTAAGGAGATTTCTCATGAATAGATTTGTCTTGTCGCTACTTGCCGCCGTGGCCTCGCAAGCAATCGCTCAACCTGCACCGACGACGTTTCCTGCGGAAGCAGTACCACTCTCTCCTGCCGTGCTACAGGAGACGCTCGCTGGAAAGACCTACACGGTCAAGATGGCCGACGGCAAAGACTGGAAGTGGCAATTCAACTCCAATGGCTACTTCTTCTTCAACTCCGGTGGATTCAGCGACACCGGAAAGTGGAGCACCAAGGAGAGCACGCTGTGCTCCGAAGGAAAGAAGATCAATGCCAGTTGCAACGAGGTCCGACAGCAAGGAGCCGATCTATTCCTCAAGCGAGACAATGGTGACGTTGTCAGGATGACAACACAATGAGGTGCTGCGATCAGCCGCGCGTCCAGGCCCATCGCGGCCTGCGCGCCCAGAGGTCATCGAAATGACATCGCAGTGAAGCGCAACGGCTCACCATTCAAAGCAAGAGGGCACCTTGCGGTGCCCTCCCATGGATCGAAGGCGTCTTGCGACCCCCTCGACCAACTCAGACATGTGGCATGAATCAACGAAACCTATTCAACGCACCACAGCGATCTGGTCGCGCTTGCCACCCTTGTAGGTGAACAAGGTCAGCGCGCCGTTCTTCACGTCGCCCTTGTCGTCGAACGTGATGTTGCCGGTCACGCCCTTGTAGCCTTCGGTCTTGGCCAGCACCGGCAGGTACTTGGCCGGCTCGGCGGAGCCGGCCTTGACCATGGCGGCGATCATCACGTTCATCGCGTCGTACACGTAAGGCGAATACACCTGCACGTCGACGTTGTACTTGGCCTTGAAGCGCTTGTAGAAGTCGTCCATGCCGGCCTTCTGCTCGCCTTCGACTCCACCGGCCTCGGCACACACCACCTGGCCATCGGCCATCGAACCGGCCGCCAGTTTCGGCAGCTCGCCCGAGCAGATGCCGTCGCCGCCGACAAACTTGGCGTCGATGCCAAGCTGCTTCATCTGGCGGATCATCGGGCCTGCCACTGCGTCCATGCCGCCGAAGAAGATGACGTCGGGCTTCTTGGCCTTGATCGCGGTCAGGATGGCGGTGAAGTCGGTGGCCTTGTCGGTGGTGAACTGCTGCTCGGCAACGGCGCCGCCGCTGGCCTTGACGGCCTTCACGAACTCCTCGGCAACACCCTGGCCGTAGGCCGTGCGGTCGTCGATCACGGCAATCGACTTGCCCTTGAGTTCCTTGACGGCATAACGGCCCAGGGTGCCGCCCAGGTGCACGTCATCGGCGACCACGCGGAAGGTGGTCTTGAAGCCTTGGCGGGTGAACTTCGGGTTGGTGGCCGACGGCGAGATTTGCGGAATGCCGGCATCGCTGTAGATCTTGGAAGCCGGAATCGAGGTGCCGGAGTTCAGGTGACCCACCACGCCCATGACCTTGGCGTCGACGAGCTTGTTCGCCACGGCGGTGCCTTGTTTCGGATCGCCGGCGTCGTCTTCGGCCAGCAGTTCGAACTTGACCTTCTTGCCGCCGATCGTCACGCCCTTGGCGTTGGCTTCCTCGATGGCCATCTTGGCGCCCATCTCGTTGTCCTTGCCGAGGTGGGCGATGCCGCCACTGGTCGGACCCACGTGGCCGATCTTCACCACCATGTCTTGCGCCGATGCGGCACCCGCCCACAGCACGGCTGCGGCGGCGACGAACACGTTCAGTCTGACTTGCATGCAATATCTCCAGTTAAGACGATCAAGTTGGAGAGAGGCACTGCCTCTCAACGGCCGAAACAATACCCCAAAACAAACCGCATCTCCACCGGGAATCCACGGGTCGAACAGTCAATTCTTTGGTCGAATTGTCTGTACGACGCCAAGGCTCCGAGCAAATGGCGGCGTTGTCGCCGGGCTCACGCTCCGAGAAATTGGAGCCGCGCGCCACAGGTGGGACCACAACGCGCCGGCTATCGCCCCCGATGACGCGACAACTCCTGAGCGACCGCTCGGGCCACCACGTCACGCAAGGTTGATGCCAGTTGCTGGCGGGTATCGCGGATCACCGCGTCCGTGGCGCGCGACAGAATCGGCGCCAGGGTTTCCCGCAGCCGGTATTCGAGCATCAGGTCCACCTGCCGCTGCAAGTCGGCCCAGATGCGCTCGATCAATTGTTCTTCGATATTGGGCGCGAGTGCGATCGCGGCTGTGGGCATGACCGGCGCCTGCGGTTCGTCGATGGGAATGTCGACCGGCTCGGGTTCGGGCAAGCGCACCACCTCGGTGAGGATCGGAACCCGGCGATGGGGCGCGTTGCGGTCCTCGCTCACAGGGCGACCTCGTGGCGCTGGATGTCATAGCCCCGGGTCGCATAGTGTTTCCAGCGCTGGCGCCCGCTGGAGCGCTCGTGCTCGTCGGTGGAGACGATCTCGATCACGCGCGCGAAGCTCTCGAAGCCCGCGGGTGGCTCCAGCCCGAGGTTGAGCAACACCTCGCGGCGGGCCGCGTCGGAAGCTTCTTCAACCAGCCACACCGGTGTGTCGAGCAGGCGCGGCGCGGGCGCCGCACCGGGCATCACGCGCACGTGGGGCACGAATTCCAGCGGGTCAAACGTCCACAGTGACCGGTCGAGCAGGTTCAGCGTGGCAGACGGCGCGGTCACCACCACATGGGCGCCCTGTCGGGTGGCCTTTCGCAACAGGCGGCACGCGTACGCCAGCCGGTCGGGCACGTTGAAATGAAAACTGACCTCGGTCATTTGCCCTGCCTGTCAGCGCTGGCGCGAACTCAAGCGGCGTGCGCAAGCACAAAATGCGTCAGCAAGGGCACCGGGCGTCCGGTCGAACCCTTGTTGGCACCCGACTTCCATGCCGTTCCGGCGATGTCCAGGTGGGCCCAGGGGTACTTGCCCGTGAAGCGCTTCAAGAACATCGCCGCCGTGATGGCGCCGCCCGCGCGGCCACCCACATTGCCCATGTCGGCAAAATTGCTCTTCAACGCTTCGTCGTACTCCTCGTCCAGCGGCATGCGCCAGCATGGGTCGAGCGCGGCGCGGCTGGCGCCGAGCATTTGCTCGGCGACCTTGTCGTCGGCGGTGAACAACCCTGAGTGGTGGTGCCCCAGCGCCACCACGCAGGCCCCGGTGAGCGTGGCCACGTCGACCACGACGGCGGGCTTGAAGCGCTCCGCATAGGTCAGCGCGTCGCACAGGATCAGCCGGCCTTCGGCATCGGTGTTGAGGATCTCGATGGTCTGGCCGGACATGCTGGTGACCACGTCCCCGGGCTTGATGGCCGTGCCGCTGGGCATGTTCTCGCAGGACGGGATGATGCACACCAGGTTCAGCGCGGGCTTGAGTTGCGCCACCGCGCGCAAGGTGCCGAGCACGCTGGCCGCACCGCCCATGTCGAACTTCATTTCGTCCATTTCGGCGGCCGGTTTGATCGAGATGCCGCCGGTGTCGAAGGTGATGCCCTTGCCCACCAGCACCACCGGGGCACGGTTCTTGGGCGCGCCCTCGTAGCGCGCGACGATGAACCGCAGCGGCTCCGCCGACCCTTGCGCCACCGCCAGGAACGAACCCATGCCCAGCTTTTCGACCGCCTTGCGGTCCAGCACCTCGACCTTGAGCTTGAACTCCTTGGCCAGCTTCTTTGCCTGGTTGGCCAGATGGCTCGGCGTGCAGTGGTTGCCGGGACGGTTGGCGCATTCGCGCGCCAGCGTGACGCCCGATGCGATCGCCTGGCCGCGCGCGATCCCCTGTTGCACCGCCCTGGCGTCTGCCTTGGCGCACAGCAGCGTGAGCTTGGCCAGCGCCGCGTCGGCCGGCGCGCTGGGCTTGGTGTGGCGGTAAACGTAGGTCGCATCGGTCACCGCCGCCACTGCGGCTTCGGCATGTGCGCCGCTCAGTTCACCGGCACCGGCCAGGCCCACCGCCACATGCTTGGCGCCGCTGCCCTTGACTTGTGCGATGCCCTTGGCCACAGCCGCCCTGAAGGCCTTGGCCGAGCTGGCGCCGGCCACCGCAAACACCAGCCGCGCCGCCTTCACGCCTGCGGGGCGATGCAGATAAAGGCACTTGCCCGCCTTCAACACCAGGTCGCCTTGCGCCACGGCGTCGTTGAGCGCAGCGGCGAGCCTCGGGTCGAGTGACGGGTCGACCGCGTCGCCCGCAACCACCAGCACCAGCGCGTCGACGGCCAGGTCGGCCAAGGCGGCGGGGTCAGAAATCTGATGACGAAAGTCCATAATCGCGGGTCCCGAGGATAAGCGTCCGATGTTATTCGATTCCACTTTGCGCAAAGACCTGGCGCGCACCTTCGGCGCGACGCTGGTGGTCATCGTGACGATCGTGTTGACCATCATGCTGATCCGCACGCTCGGGCAGGCGGCGGTGGGCCGGGTGGCGCCGCAGGACGTGGTGCTGCTGCTGGGCTACATCGCACTCGGACAGTTGCCGACCGTGCTGGCGCTGTCGCTGTTCATCGCGGTCGTGGCGACCCTGGGGCGCATGTACCGCGACAGTGAAATGGCGATCTGGTTCACCAGCGGGATCGGCCTGACGCGCTTCGTGCGGCCGGTGGTGCGCATGAGTTGGCCGGTGCTGCTGGTCGTGGCGCTGCTGGCGCTGTTCGTGTGGCCGTGGGTGAATCAGCGCAACGCCGAGTTGAAGGAGCGCTTCGAGCGCCGCTCCGATGTGTCGCGCGTGGCGCCCGGCCAGTTCCAGACCTCGAGCGACGGACGCCGCGTGTTCTTCATCGAGCGCGATTCGGAAGACAGCCAGGTCGGCCGCAACGTGTTCATCCTGGCGATGCTGGGCGACACCGAGTCGGTCACCACGGCGCGCAGCGGGCGCACCGACATGGAGGGCGATGAGCGCTTTTTGGTGCTCGCCCGCGGCCAGCGCAACGAGCAAGATTTGCGCAACGGCAGCAAGACGCTGTCGCGCTTCGAGACGTTTCGGGTGCAAGTCGGCGAGCGGGTGCTCAGCAGCGCGAACGACCTGCCGCCCAAGGCCCGTCCCACCATCGAGCTGCTGCGCCAACCCAGCGCGCGCCACCAGGGCGAACTGGTGTGGCGCCTGGGCCTGGTGCTGGGCAGCGCCAACCTGTTGCTGCTGGGGGTGGGGCTGTCGGCGTCGAACCCGCGGCGGGCCAGCAACTGGAACCTGCTGTTCGCGCTGCTGAGCTTCGTCGTGTACTACAACCTCATCAACCTGTCGCAAGCCTGGGTCGCCAACGGCAAGCTCGGCATGGGGGCGGCGCTGCAGCTGGCCCATGGCGGCGCGTTCGGGATCGCACTGCTGTTGCTGTGGTGGCGGGAAACCGGCAACAGCCATCGGCTGGGATGGCTTCGGCGCGGCGCGCGCGCTGGATTGAATCGCGCATGAAAACGGTGCGGCGCCTGTTCTACAAAGACATCGTTTCGGCGGTTGCGTTCGTCGCGCTGGCGTTCCTGTCGCTGTTCTACTTCATTGATTTCGTCGATGAACTGGCCGATGTGGGCACCCGTGGCTACAGCGCATTTCACGCCGCCCTTTATTCGCTGCTGCTGGTGCCGGGCCACTTGTACGAGTTGTCGCCGATTGCGGTGCTGATCGGCACGATCTATGCGCTGTCGCGCCTGGCGCAGTCGTCCGAATACACCATCCTGCGCACCGGCGGGCTGGGCCCGGGCCGGGCGCTGGCGCTGCTCGCCAGCCTGGGGTTGGCGTTCGCGGTGTTGACCTTCGTGGTGGGTGACTACGTGGCGCCGCTGAGCGAGCGCTACGCGGCCGAGGTCCAGGCCCGCTTCAAGGGCGGCGGCATCCGCGTCGGCCGCACCGGCGCCGGGTTGAAGGACCACGGCGCCACCGCGGCCGGCGAACGCAGCTACTCGGTCAACGTGGGGTCTGCCAGCGCCAAGTCGGTTCTGAACGACATTCGAATTTTCGAGTTCAACGCCGACGGCCGGCTGCTGCAACGCATCGGCGCCGGCAGCGCCGTGGTGCGCGACAACGCGATCTGGGACTTGAAGGACGTGCGCGTGACCCGCTGGGAAGGTGATGCGGCGGCGCCCGGCGCGGCACAGGCGCGCGAAGAGCGCCTGGATCGGCTGGCCTGGCCGAGTTCGCTGTCGGCCGGCGTGGTGGCGGCGGCGGTGCTGCCGGTCGGCACGATGTCGACCATCGAGCTGTTCCGCTACATCGTGCACCTGGCCGACAACGAACAGGCCGCCCAGCGCTACGAGATCCAGTTCTGGAAGCGCGCGTTGTATCCGTTCGCCTGCCTGGTGATGGTCGGGCTGGCGTTGCCCTTTGCGTACCTGCACGCCCGCGCCGGCAGCATCAGCCTCAAGGTGTTCGGCGGCATCATGCTGGGCATCAGCTTTGTGCTCCTCAACAACGTGGCCGGGCACCTGGGCTTGCTGCGCGACTGGACGCCCTGGATGGTGGCCGCCGCACCCAGCGCGCTGTACCTGCTGTTGTCGCTGGCCGCGTTCAGCTGGCTGGTGAGCTACCGTTAGCGGGCGCGGCGATGAAGCGCGGCCTGCTGCTCTTGGCCCATGGTGCGCGCGACCCGCGCTGGGCGGCGCCCTTCGAAGCGGTGGCGCAGCGGATCCGGTCGCGCGAGCCGGGCCTGAGTGTCGAACTCGGCTATCTCGAATTCATGGCCCCCGGCCTGGTGGGGGCGGGCGACACGCTGGCCGGGCTCGGCTGCGGGCATGTCGACGTGGTGCCCTTGTTCCTGGGGGCCGGTGGCCATGTTCGCAAGGACCTGCCCGCCTTGCTGCAAGACCTGGGTGCGCGCCACCCGGCGGTGGAATGGCAATTGCGCAGCGCCATCGGCGAGATCGACAGCGTGATCGAGGCGATGGCGCTGGCGGCCGTTGCGCTCACCCGCTTGCCCTGACCGGGGCTGGTGGAATAATGAAACCGCGCATCGGATGCGCAAGCGAATATGAATCTCCATCAGTTCCGGTTCGTCCAGGAAGCGGTGCGCCACGATCTCAACCTGACCGAGACGGCGCGCGCGCTGTTCACGTCGCAACCCGGCGTTTCGAAGGCCATCCTTGAACTCGAGGGCGAGTTGGGCGTGGACATCTTTGCCCGCCACGGAAAGCGGCTGAGGCGCGTCACCGAGCCCGGCGAGCAGGTGCTCAAGGCGATTGAAATCATCATGCGCGAGGTGGGCAACCTCAAGCGCATCGGCGAAGAATTTTCGGCCCAGGACGTCGGCCGGCTGTCGATTGCGACGACCCACGCACAGGCGCGCTACTTCCTGCCCGGTCCGGTGGCGCAGTTGCGCAGGCAGCATCCGAACGTCAGCATCAGCCTGCATCAGGGCTCACCCAGCCAGGTGGCGAAAATGGTGATCGAAGAAGTGGCCGACATCGGCCTGGCCACCGAATCGCTGAACGACGTCGAAGACCTGGTCACGCTGCCTTGCTACGAATGGCACCACGCCGTGGTCATGCCCCGGGGCCACCGGCTGGCGGGGCTGGAGCGCATTTCGCTCGACGACCTGGCGGCTGAACCGCTGGTGTGCTACCACCCCTCGTTCAGTGGGCGCACGCGGGTCGACCAGGCGTTTGCGGCGCGCCGGCTCAAGCCCAAC
The DNA here is from genome assembly GCA_031415135.1 of Methylibium sp. Classification (GTDB taxonomy): domain Bacteria; phylum Pseudomonadota; class Gammaproteobacteria; order Burkholderiales; family Burkholderiaceae_C; genus LGRD01. Next base: position 9,964 of record JANORB010000077.1, on the reverse strand, counting down.
ATCGTGCTGGAGGCCATCGATGCCGATGTGATCAAGACCTATGTGCGGATCGGGCTGGGCGTGGGCATCGTGGCCGACATCGCGGTTCGTGACGACCCCCCGGACGGCGACCTGGTCGCTCGGCCGGTGGGCCACCTGTTCGGCCAGAATGTCGCGCGCATCGCGTTCAAGCGCGGCGCGTACCTGCGCAACTACGTGTACTCGTTTGCCGCCATGATGTCGGACCGCCTGAGCCGCGCGCTGATTGCGCGCGTCATGGCCGGCGACCCGCAGGACTATCAACTCTGACCCCCAGCGCTTCATGCCGAGCACATCGATCAAGACGCCCCCCATCGCCAGCCGCCTGCCACAGGTCGGCACGACGATCTTCACGGTCATGTCGGCGCTGGCGCAACAACACGATGCCGTCAACCTGGGCCAGGGCTTCCCCGATTTCGAATGTGATGCGGCGCTGCTCGATGCGGTGAACGCGGCCATGCGCGCGGGGCTGAACCAGTACCCGCCGATGGCCGGTGTGGCGCTGCTGCGCGAGGCCGTGGCCGCCAAGGTGGCCGCGCTGTACGGCCACCCCTACGACCCCGGCACCGAAATCACCATCACCGCCGGCGCGACCCAGGCCATCCTGACCGCGGTCCTGGCCATCGTGCACCCCGGTGACGAGGTCATCGTGCTGGACCCGTGCTACGACAGTTATGAGCCCAACATCGTGCTGGCCGGCGGCGTGGCGGTTCATGTGGCGCTGACACCGGGCAGCTTCGAGCCCGACTTCGCCCGAATCGCCGCAGCCATCACACCGCGCACGCGGGCGATGGTCATCAACTCGCCCCACAACCCCAGCGCGACGGTGTGGTCCGAGGCCCATGTCCAGCGCCTGGCCGAGCTGTTGCGGCCAACCGATGTGATCCTGATTTCCGACGAGGTGTACGAGCACATGGTGTTCGACGGGCAGGCCCACCAAAGCGTGTCGCGCTGGCCGGAGCTGGCGCAGCGAAGCTTCGTGGTGTCGAGCTTCGGCAAGACCTACCACGTGACCGGCTGGAAGGTGGGCTATGTGGCAGCGCCCGCGGCGTTGATGGCCGAGTTTCGCAAGGTGCACCAGTTCAATGTGTTCACGGTCAACACGCCCATGCAATACGGCCTGGCGAGTTTCATGGCCGACCCGGCGCACCACCTTGGGCTGCCGGTGTTCTACCAGCGCAAGCGCGATCTGTTTCGCAGCGGCCTGGCCCAGACCCGCCTGCGCCTGCTGCCCAGCCAGGGCAGCTATTTCCAGTGCGTCGACTACGCGGCCGTCAGTGACCTGACGGAAGAAGCCTTCTGCACATGGCTGACGCGCGAGCTGGGCGTTGCGGCAATCCCGCTGTCTGCGTTTTATCAAGGCGGGTTCGAGCAGCACATCGCCCGATTCTGTTTCGCCAAGAAAGACAGCACCTTGAACCTGGCGCTGGAGCGGCTGGCCCGGCTGTGAGCCGGCCCCGGCCCGCACCGCAGTGCTGGCTCAATGCCTGATGATGCCGCCGGGCTTGAGCGGATCGTCGACCAGGTCGAGCGGCCCCAGTTCGAGCGACAGGCCGGCGTCAGACTTGGAACGGTCCTCCTCCGATTCGGAGTCGGGCCCGGCGGTCGGGTGCGACCCACCATCGCCATCGAGCTTGAACGCGCCGGCCGCCGTGACGCCCACGCCGCGGCGCTCCAGGGTCGAGGGCATGGAGGCCACCAGCCGCGAGACCGGCGCGCTCGGCGCATCGGTGTCCATGGGCAGCAGCAGATCGACGGCACTCGAATCGTCGGCCTTGTGAGCGAAATCGCGCGCCACGGCGTACAAGAACAGCAGTTCGCGGTAGGCCGGCAGGTCGAACGCTTCTTCGGTCTCGTCGCGCCGGAACAATGACGCCTCGAGCGTTTCCATCACCCGCGATGGCATCACCCACAAGGCTTCGAGCCGGGCAATCGTGGCCGGGTAGTCTTCCAGCGAGCGGCCCTGCTGCAGGTCGGCGTCCCAGTCGGGCGCATAGGCATTGAAGCGCCGATTGAAGCGCTCGCGAATGCGTTCGTAGGCGCTGCGGTCGCCGCGGCGGCGATAGATCTCGAGCAGCTTCAGGTAGGGCAGCGGGCTGATGCCACCGGTGCTGCGCACATGGCCCATCAGCAGATCGATCGCGGCGTCGTCCTGGCCGAGAACGACGAAGAACTCGGCCTGCTGTTCCAGATCGATCAATTCCTCGACCGACAGATCGCGCCGTGGCTCGGGGACCAGATCCGGGGCGGGTTCGGTCTGGCGCGAATCGGCCCACACCGGTTTGGCCGGCTCAGGCACGGCCACCACCTTGGCCGCCGGTTTGGCCACGTCGGCGAACTCGGCAAACTGCGACGGGACATCGTCTGATTGCGCCGGCAGTCCGCTGGCGGCCGCGGCACTGGGGGCCACCGTGCCCCACCACTTGGGCTCGTTGCGGGCGCGCTGCTGGCGCCGCCACAACGCCGCCACCGCGAGCGCCAGCAACGCGCACACGCCCGCCAAGGCATAGACCAGCGGGTTTGCGTAACGCTGCGACTCCGCTTCCTTGACTCTGGACTGCAGCGCCATCAACGCCTTCTGGGCCGCCTGGGTTTCGTCGCGCACCCGATTGAGGCTTTCTTCGAGCGCCTGCAACCGTGCCCTCTCTTTGGCGAGAAGGTCTGGGACGACTTCAGGGGGGGGCCTCGGAGCCTCAGCCACCTGGATGCCGGATGCCGGCAGCGCTGCGGGCACCGCAGCGGCAGGCGCCGCAACGGCGGGGGCCGAAGCCTTGGCCGTCAGGACCGGCGGTGCGGGTTCCAGTTTCAGCCGCGCGCCGGTCGGGGCCGCAGCGCGCGCGGGCCTCGGCGCAAGCGCTTTGGCCGGTCCGGACTGTGGAGCGGCGGCTACTTGGGTGCTTCTGCGGACGGGCGCGCGCGCAGCCGGTCGGCTGGCCCGCACCGGTGCATCGGACGCAGTGCCCGGGACTGGCGAGCCAGCCCGTTCAGGCGCGGGGCGGGGGCTTGCCGCCATCGGTGCGGCAGCAGGCTCGGCGCTGGCCACCGGGGCCGGTGCCTCGCCGACGGTTCCGGCCTGCGCCAGCCCCAGCGCAGGCGGGTCGATGAAGGCGACGAACTTGCGCGAGATCTTGTTGTCGCAGCCCAGGGTCAACAGCACGGTGACCACCGGCTCGTCGATCACCGACGTGGTCCTGACGCGCACCTTGCGCTCCCCCCCGTCGCCCGGTTCGAGCTGGACCCGGACCAAGGGCTGAACCAACTTGTTCTCGCCGGAAAAAACCTCGGCGGACACACATTCGGGCCCCAGCACTTCGTCAGTGGCCAGCCGAACCGTGGCCTCGAAGTTCAAAGGCTGGCCCAGAGAAGTGCTGTTGCTGACCCGTCCAAACCCGACCGCCTGGGCTGTGGAAACGGCGATCCACAGCACGGCGCCAATGGTGTGGGGGGTCAAAGCTCTGCGCATGCGTGTGAGGGTGCTGGAAGCCCTTCCACTCTAGCATGAAGATGTGGCGGCAAGCCCTGTGAAATCAGCAATCCGAAACCCGTGTGCCGGATGCCGCAGTTGCTCGAACCATGGCCGTTGCGGCCCGTTCAGGCCGGCCTTCGGCGGCTTCAATGGCGATAGCTGTCATCGGTGCGATCGAGCCGCCGAAGCAGGCCGGGCCAGGTCAACGCGCCGCCCCCAATGCCGCGCGTCGCCACGCGCGCCTGCTCGCCGGCGGTCTCGATGATGCGCGGGTCGACGTGGGTCAGCGGCGTGCCGCCGGCCAGCGCGCGAACCTGGATCGTGCAGACCGTTTCGAACAGGTACATCGCCAAAAAGGCGTCGGTGATGGTCGGGCCCACAGTCAGCAAGCCATGGTTGCGCAGCATCAGATAGGTGTTGCGCCCCAGGTCGGCGACCAGCCTCGGTTTTTCGTCGTCGCGCAGCGCCACCCCTTCGTAGGCGTGGTAGCCCAGGCTGGCCAGAACGAAGATCGATTGCTGCGACAGCGGCAGCACGCCGGCCTGTTGCGCCGACACGGCGATGCCGTTGAGCGTGTGGGTGTGCAGCACGCACTGCGCGTCGTGGCGGGCCGAATGGATGGCGCTGTGAATCGTGAAGCCGGCCGGGTTCACGTCGAAGGCCGAGTCGTCGAGCTTGTGGCCCTGGGCGTCGATCCGGATCAGGCTCGACGCCGTGATCTCGTCGAACATCAATCCATACGGATTGATCAGGAACTGATTCTCGGAGCCCGGCACCCGCGCGCTGATGTGCGTGAACACCAGGTCGTCCCATTTGAACGCCGCCACCAGCCGATAGGCCGCCGCCAGGTCGACCCGGGTTTGCCACTCTTGCGGGCTGACCTCGTTCTCGCGCGACGCGATGCTCAGGCTGCTTTGGGTCATGGGGTTCTCCTCAACGTGGGACGGGCGCGAGCCCGCATGGACAATAAGTATCGACCGACGCATGATGCTGTCACGTCAGCGACAAACCATGAAAACCCTCGTTCCTGCAATCGCCGAGCGCTGATGCGCATGGCGCACTCGCTACTTACCTCGACCCCTTGATCGCCATGGACAACTTTTCCGGGACCAAACCCGTTGCCGAGCAACACGCGTTCGACATCGCGGCGCTGCAGCGTTTCCTTGAGGCCAGGCTGGCCTCGTTTGCCGGGCCGTTGACGGTCGAGCAATTCAAGGGCGGCCAGTCCAACCCGACCTACAAGCTGATCACACCGGGCCGCTCGTACGTGATGCGCACCAAGCCCGGCCCGGCCGCCAGGCTGCTGGCGTCGGCCCATGCGATCGAGCGCGAATACACGGTGATGAACGCATTGCAGGGCAGTGATGTGCCGGTGCCGCAAATGCTTTTGCTGTGCGAAGACGAAAGCGTCATCGGCCGGGCCTTCTTCATCATGGAATTCATGCCGGGGCGCGTGCTGTGGGAACAGTCCCTGCCGGATGCCGACAAGCCCACGCGCGCCGCCATCTACGACGAGATGAACCGCGTCATGGCGGCCTTGCACCGGGTCGATGTTGGCGCGGCGGGCTTGTCGGCCTACGGCAAACCGGGCAATTACTTCGATCGCCAGATCGGCCGCTGGAGCAAGCAGTACCTGGCGTCGATCACCGAGCCCATCGAGGCGATGGACCGGCTGATGCAATGGCTGCCGGCGCACATGCCGGCGAGCGCTCGCGACGCGAGCCAGGTGGCGGTGGTGCATGGCGATTTCCGGCTCGACAACCTGGTGTTCCACCCCACCGAGCCGCGCGTGATCGCGGTGCTCGACTGGGAACTCTCCACGCTCGGCCACCCGCTGGCCGACTTCAGCTACCACTGCATGTCATGGCACATCGCGCCGGGATCGTTCCGCGGCATCGGCGGGCTCGACCTGGCGGGGCTCGGCATCCCCGACGAGAAGGCCTACGTGCGCCGCTATTGCGAGCGCACCGGCCGCACCGACCCGGATGCGGTGATGGCCGACTGGAACTTCTACATGGCCTACAACCTTTTTCGCATGGCGGGCATTCTGCAAGGCATCACCAAGCGGGTGGTCGACGGCACCGCGTCCAACGCGCAGGCCAAACAGGCCGGTGCCGGCGCGCGGCCGCTCGCCGAAATGGGCTGGCAAATGGCCCAGCAAGCCTGATCAGACTTTCACGAAGGAGAACTCCGATGGACTTCAGCTACTCCCCCAAGACCCAGGAACTGCAGGGCAGGCTTCTGCGTTTCATGGACGAGCACATCTACCCCGCCGAGGCGGCCTACCACGCCGAGATCGAGGCCAACACCCACGCCGGCAAGCGCTGGACGCCACTGCAGACAATCGAGCGGATCAAGCCCAAGGCGCGCGCGCAGGGCTTGTGGAACCTGTTCCTGCCGGAAAGCGACTACGGCGTCGGCCTCACCAACCAGGAGTACGCGCCGCTGGCTGAAATCATGGGGCGCGTGCCGTGGTCGAGCGAAGTGTTCAACTGCTCGGCGCCCGACACCGGCAACATGGAAACCATTGTTCGCTACGGCTCCGCCGAGCACAAGAAGACTTGGCTTGAGCCGCTGCTGGACGGCAAGATCCGCAGCGCCTTTGCGATGACCGAGCCCGCGGTGGCGTCGTCCGACGCGACCAACATCGCCGCGCGCATCGAACGCGACGGCGATCACTACGTCATCAATGGCCGCAAGTGGTGGACCTCGGGTGCCGGCGACCCGCGCTGCAAGATCTACATCTTCATGGGCAAGACCGACCCCGACGCGCCGCGCCATTCGCAGCAGTCGATGATCCTGGTGCCCGCCGACACGCCCGGCGTGAAGGTGTTGCGCCCGCTGCAGGTGTTCGGCTACGACGATGCGCCGCATGGCCACATGGAAGTGCTGTTCGAGAACGTTCGTGTTCCCGCCAGCAACATCCTGCTGGGTGAAGGGCGCGGGTTCGAGATTGCCCAGGGCCGCCTCGGGCCAGGGCGCATCCACCACTGCATGCGCCTGACCGGGCTGGCCGAGCGCGCGCTGGAGTTGATGTGCCAGCGCGCCACCAAGCGCGTTGCATTCGGGCGCCCGGTGAGCGACCAGGGCGTCACGCGCGAGCGGATTGCCGAGGCGCGCTGCATGATCGACCAGTCGCGCCTGCTCACGCTCAAGGCGGCGTGGATGATGGACGTGGCCGGCAACAAGACCGCCAAGAGCGAGATCGCGATGATCAAGGTGGTGGCGCCGCAGATGGCCTGCAAGGTCATCGACTGGGCCATGCAGGTGCACGGCGGCGCCGGCATGTGCCAGGACTTCCCGCTGGCCTACTTCTACACGGCGGCGCGAACGCTGCGCTTTGCCGACGGCCCGGACGAAGTGCACCGCAACGCGATTGCCAAGATGGAGATCGGCAAGTACGCCTAACATGGCGGCTGAACCAGGAGCTGCCGCCATGATCGACGTCTATTCGTGGGCCACACCGAATGGCCACAAGGTCCACATCATGCTCGAAGAGTGCGGCCTGCCGTACCGCGTGCACGCGGTGGACATCGGTGCGGGCGACCAGTTCAAGCCCGACTTCCTGGCCATCAGCCCGAACAACAAGATTCCCGCCATCGTCGACTCTGACGGTCCCGACGGCAAGCCGATCTCGCTGATGGAGTCGGGTGCGATCCTGATGTACCTGGCCTCGAAGACGGGCAAGTTCCTGCCCGAGGGCACGCGCGAGCGGTTCACCGTGCTCGAGTGGCTGATGTTCCAGATGGGCGGCGTCGGGCCCATGCTGGGGCAGGCGCACCACTTCCGGATCTACGCGCCCGAGAAGATCGAGTACGCCATCAACCGCTACACCAACGAAGCCAGGCGCCTGTACCACGTGATGAACAGCCGGCTGGCCAAGAGCAAATACATCGCCGGGCCCGACTACACCATTGCCGACATCGCCATCTTCCCGTGGCTGCGGTCCTGGAAGAACCAGGGCATCGACTGGAACGACCACCCGCACCTGAAAGGCTGGTTCGACGAAATCGCCGCGCGGCCGGCGGTCAAGCGCGGGGTCGAGGTGCTGGCCAACCAGCGCAAGCCGCTGGTCGACGAGAAGGCGCGCGAGGCCTTGTTCGGGGCCCAGCAATACCAGAAGCACTGACCGGCGCGCCGCAGCGCCCGCGACGGGTGGACCCCATGGCGGCTCACTTCGGATCAGTCCACCAGGCGTCGCCGAACTGCCCCTGCAGCCAGTCGACAAAACCGCTCACCTTGGCCGGCACCAGGCGCGGCGACGGGAAGACGGCGTGGATCTCCTGCGACGGCAGCGCCCACTCGACGAGGATCGGCCGCACCGCGCCGCTGCGCACCGATTCGTGCGCCACGTACCAGGGCAGGGCGGCCACACCCATGCCGCCGCGCGCCGCCGCCAGCAGCGCCGACAGGCTGTTCGATCGCAGCGGCCCCTTCACCGGCACGGGCAGGGCGCGTCCGTCAGTGCCGCTGAAGTGCCAGCGCGCGTCGCCCTGCACGCTGCTGTAGACCAGGGCGTCGTGGCTGGCCAGGTCGGCCGGCGCGGCCGGCGTGCCGCGCCGCGCCAGGTACTCGCCGGAGGCCACCACCACCCACGGGTTGATGCCCAGGTAGCGCGCGCCCAGCGCCGAGTCGGCCAGCCGGCCCATGCGGATAGCCACGTCGATGCCCTGCTCGACCAGGCTCACGTAGCGGTCCTCGAAGCTCAGTTCGATCCGCAGCTTCGGATTGATCTGCATGAAGCGCATCACCAGCGGCACCAGCACGCGGCGTCCGAACGCCACCGACGTGCTGATGCGCAGTTCGCCCTGCAGCTGCGATTGCAGCAGCGCCGCCACCGTTTCCGCCTCGTCGACATGGTGCGCGATCAGCTTGCACTTTTGGTAGTACAGCGCGCCGATCTCGGTGGGCGTGACACCGTGGGTGGAGCGGTGCAGCAGCCGCGAGCCGAGCTGCTGTTCCATCTGCGCGACCAGCTTGGTGGCCGACGGCTGGCCCATGCCCAGGTCGGCCGCGGCCTTGCTGAACGAGCCGAGGTCGACCACGCGGATGAAAAGCCGGATGGCCTGGATGCGGTCCATGGGGAGGGCTGGTGGTGCGCGCTGTGCCGATCGCTGCATTCTATTTTGGAATAAGCGAAATGCGCGGGCCGGGGCTTCCGCGCGGCGGCTCGCGGCACCATGATGCGGCGCACCGCTCAACCACTGCGACAGGAGAATTCCAAATGGCAAAGATGAAGGCCGCGATGGCCGCCGTGCTGGTGATGGAAAAAGAAGGCGTGACGCAGGCCTTTGGCGTGCCGGGGGCGGCCATCAACCCGCTCTATTCGGCGCTGCGCGAACGCCAGTCGATCGCCCACATCCTGGCGCGCCACGTTGAAGGCGCCTCGCACATGGCCGAGGGCTACACCCGCGCGCGCGCCGGCAACATCGGCGTGTGCATCGGCACCTCGGGCCCGGCCGGCACCGACATGATCACGGGGCTGTATTCGGCCATCGCCGACAGCATTCCGATCCTGTGCATCACCGGCCAGGCACCGCGCGCCCGCATGTACAAAGAGGACTTCCAGGCGGTCGACATCGAAAGCATCTCCAAGCCGGTGACCAAGTGGAGCGTCACGGTGCGCGAGCCGGGGCTGGTGCCGCGCGCCTTCCAGCAGGCCTTCCACCTGATGCGCTCGGGCCGCCCGGGCCCGGTGCTGATCGACCTGCCGTTCGACGTGCAGATGGGCGAGATCGAGTTCGACATCGACACCTACGAGCCGCTGCCGGTCTACAAGCCCGCGGCCACCCGCAAGCAGATCGAAAAGGCGCTGGACATGCTGGCTGCGGCGGCCAAGCCGCTGATCGTGGCCGGCGGCGGCATCATCAATGCCGATGCCAGTGACCTGCTGGTCGAGTTTGCCGAACTGACCGGCGTGCCGGTGATCCCCACGCTGATGGGCTGGGGCACGATCCCCGACGACCACCCGTTGATGGCCGGCATGGTCGGCCTGCAAACCAGCCACCGCTACGGCAACGCGACGATGCTGGCGAGCGACTTCGTGCTCGGCATCGGCAACCGCTGGGCGAATCGCCACACCGGCTCGCCCGAGGTGTACTGCAAGGGCCGCACCTTTGTTCATGTCGACATCGAGCCGACCCAGATCGGCCGTGTGTTCAACCCCGAACTCGGCATCGTCAGCGATGCCAAGGCCGCACTGGAGTTGTTCGTGCAGGTGGCGCGCGAGCGCAAGGCGGCCAGGCAACTGAGGGACTTCAGCGACTGGGGCATGCGCTGCGCCGAACGCAAGAAGCTGATGCACCGCAAGACCCACTACACCGAGACGCCGATCAAGCCGCTGCGCGTGTACGAAGAAATGAACAAGGTGTTCCCGCGCGACACGGTCTACGTCACCACCATCGGCCTGAGCCAGATCGCCGGCGCGCAGTTCCTGCACGTCTACGGCCCGCGCCAGTGGATCAACTGCGGCCAGGCCGG